>NZ_JPJC01000059.1:22758-30325 GCF_000733135.1 Sphingomonas sp. FUKUSWIS1 | reverse complement strand
GGCATGTGCGTGCCGAGCCGTGCGGACGGCCGCCGCTTGACATAGGAGCCGGCGCCGAGCCGCGCCTGGGTAATGCCGTCCGAGGCGAGCCGGGCCAGCGCCTCGCGGACGATCGTCCGCGACATGCCGAACATCGCCGCGAGCTTCGCCTCCGATGGCAGCCGGTCGCCGATCGCGAGTTCCTCGTCGGTGATGATCCGCACGATCGCGGTATAGGCGCGATCCGCCAGCCGCCCCTCGCTCACGGGCACCCGCCCCCTCTCGTCACCGCATCCTGTCCCATCTCAGACGACATAGCTCAGCGCCAGGACGAGGACGAGGCCGACCACCGAGATCGCGGTCTCGAGTAGCGACCAGGTGCGGAAGGTGTCGGCAGTACTCGTGCCGACATAGCTCTTGACCAGCCAGAAGCCGGGATCGTTGACATGGCTGAAGAAGACCGAGCCCGCGCCGATCGCGAGCACGACGAGTTCGGGGGATACGCCCGAATTCGCGACGACGCCGGGCATGATCCCGACCGCGGTGATCGTCGCGACCGTCGCCGACCCCGCCGCGAGCCGGATCGCGACCGCGACAAGCCAGCCCAGCAGCAGCGGGGAGATCGCGTACATCAACACCGTCCGGGCGAGCAGGTCGGACAGCCCGGCGGTCACCAGCACCTGTTTCAGCGCGCCGCCCGCGCCGATCGCCAGCAGGATTGCCCCCGCCGCGCCCATCGTTTCATGCCACACCGCGTCCTGGATCGCCGCCTCGCGCAGCCGTCGCCCGAACAGCAGCGGCAGCGCGACGAGGTTGGTCAGCAGCAGCGCGACGACCGGGTTGCTCGCCGCGACGAGCCAGCCCGCCCCCTTCAGCGCGGGCATCATCTGGCCCAGCTCGCCCGTCGCGATCATCAGCACCGGCAGCAGCACGATCAGCAGCGACCAGAGCCGCGGCGGCGGTGCTATGGCGAGCCCGGCGTCGGTCGCGACCGGTGACGCCAGCCGGACGCCGCGCGTCGTGATCTTCGCCAGCAGCGGACCCGCGATCACCGCGGTGGGGATCGCGATCAGGATGCCGTACAGCATCGTCCGCCCCAGATCCGCGCCCAGCGCCTCGACCGCGAGCAATGGACCCGGATGCGGCGGGACGAGCGCATGGACGACGCCGAGCCCGGCCAGCGCGGGCATGATCAGCCGGAGCTTGGCGGCATCCCGTACCGGGCCGTCCTCGCCCGTCATTTCCTCCGCGGCGGCGACGACGATCGGCAGCAGCAGGACGAGCCCGGTTTCGAAGAACAGCGGCAGGCCGACGACGATCGCGATGCCCAGCGTGGCCCAGGGGGCGGCGCGTGCGCCGGTCATCTGCAGCGCGCCGCGGGCGAGCGACGCCGCGGCCCCCGACAAATGCAGCATCGCGCCGAGCGACAGGCCGAGCGCGACGACGAGACCGGTCCCGCCGATGATGTCGCCGACCCCCTTCTGCACCGCCTTGGCGACGTCGGGCAGCGGCAGGCCGGCCAGCAGCCCGACGGTGAACGCGCCGCACAACAGGCCGATAAAGGGATGCAGCCGGCCGCGGACGATCATCACGACGGCCAGCGCGATGCCCGCCAGCGCCGCGATCACGAGCCTCAGGTCGCCGCCGATCACGGATGGGTGCCGTTCGTTCGCGTGCGACCGCGCTGTGACTGCATCATCGACATCACTCCCAATGATCCGACGACGCGTTCGCCTGCCGGTTTGATAACAGCTGTAGGACAGGTTTCTGTCTGACGACACCGAAAAGGCTTGATCACCGTGAAAATGCGGAGGCATAGTGAGGACCTGTCCAACCGACTCCGCAAGAGAGATCGATGGGCCGGCACTGAAAAGCCTTTGACCGCGGCGATCGACCGGGGCGTGAAAAGCCGACAGCAGAGGAGGATGACCATGGACGGGACTGCCCAGACCGCACGGCAAATCCAGCACGCCCCCACGACCTCGAACGCGATCTCGAACGCGGGCCAGGCGCTTGCCATGCGCGCGCCGCTGCCGCGGCTGACGCCGACGCAGATCAAGGTCCTGCGCGGGGTGCATTCGGGATTGCTCAACAAGCAGATCGCCTTCGATCTCGGCATCGCGGAAGCGACCGTGAAGGCGCACATGACCGCGTTGATGCGCAAGCTCAACGTGCGCAACCGCACGCAGGTCGCGGTGCTCGCGCATACGCTGATGCTGCAGGCGGCCTGACCCGGCTACGACCTTTGTCGCGCCTGAAGCGATCAGCGGCTTGCATTAGGCCGGTACCCGGGCGGCACTCACGGAGAGATGAATGATGGACGTGAAATGGCTGGCGGGCACGGCGCTGCTGCTGCTCGCGACCCCGGCGTTCGCCGGGACGACGTCGGTCTATCGTACCGCGCCGGCCGATCCGCGGGCGATCACGGTCCGCGGCGTCGGCGATGGCCGTGCCGATGACAGCGCGGCGATCCAGCAGGCGATCGACGCGGCGGCGGCGGGCGGCAAGGGCGGCGTCGTCTTCCTGCCATCGGGCCGGTACCGGATCAGCCGGACGATCTTCGTCCGCTCGGCGGTTCGCCTGTTCGGGGTGGGAGCGACCCGGCCCGAGATCCTGCTCGCCGATAACAGTGCGGGCTTCGCATCCGGGGTGGCCGCGATGGTCAGCTTCACCGGCGAGGATCAATACCGGGTCGGCAAGGCACCGGTGCCGCCGCGGACCAGCGTGCCGTTCGATCCGAGCATCTTCGACGCGACGTCGAGCACCTTCTATTCGGCGCTGTCGAACGTCGACTTCCGGATCGGCGCGGGGAATGCAGGCGCGGTCGCGGTGCGCTTCCGCGTCGCGCAGCATGGCTATCTGCGGCATGCCGACTTTCATATCGGATCGGGGCTGGCGGGCGTCTATCAGGCAGGCAATGCCTTCGAGAACCTGCGCTTCTTCGGTGGGCGCTATGGCATCATGTCGGAAAAGACGTCGCCCGCCTGGCAGTTCACGCTGCTCGATTCGGAGTTTTCCGGGCAGCGCGATGCTGCGATCCGCGAGCATGAGGTCGATCTGACTTTGGTCAACGTCGTCATCCGCGACACGCCGGTCGGTATCGAGATCGATCGCGGCTATTCGGATTCGCTGTGGGGGAAGGACGTCCGGTTCGAAAAAGTGACGCGTGCGGGCGTCGTCGTCTCGAACGAGGGCAGCGTCTTCACGCAGATCGGGTTCGACAATGCGGTGGCGGTCGACACCCCGGTCTTCGTGCGGTTTCGCGACAGCGGCAAGACGGTGGCGGGATCGGGCGCGCGCTACCGGGTCAGCGACTTCTCCTATGGCCTGAAGCTGCCGGCGCTGGGTGCGATCGGCGACTATGCGACCGACATCGCGATGACGCCGCTCGCTCGCTCGCCCGCTCGGCCCGCGCGCGCAATCCGGGCAATGCCGCCGGTTCAGGACTGGGCCAATGTCCATGATCTCGGCGTCAAAGGCGACGACGAGACCGACGATACCGCCGCGCTGCAGCGCGCGGTCGACACGCACCGCGTGCTGTATTTCCCGACCGGGCGCTACCGCGTCACCGACACGATCCGCCTCCGGCCCGACACCGTGCTGATCGCGCTGCATCCCGGGCTCACGCATCTCTATCTCGCCGATGCGACACCGGCCTTCATGGGGGTCGGGGGCCCCAAGGCGCTGATCGAAAGCGCCAAGGGGGGCGATGCGATCGTGTCCGGGCTGGGGCTGTGGACCGGTGGGGTCAACCCGCGCGCGACCGCATTGCTGTGGAAGGCGGGCGAGGCGTCGATGGTCAACGACGTCAAGATCCAGGGCGGCGGCGGCACCGCGCTGACCAAGGGAAGCCCGATCGGCTTCGGCGACCCGCGTGCGCGCTTCGACGGGCAATATCCCAGCATATGGGTGACGGACGGCGGTGGCGGCACCTTTGCCGCCTTGTGGTCCCCCAACACGCTGGCATCGGCGGGGTTTCACGTGTCGAACACCAGCACGCCGGGCCATGTCTACCAGCTGTCGGCCGAGCATCATTATCGCGCCGAAATCGTGCTCGATCATGTCGCGAACTGGGAATTCCTCGCGCCGCAGACCGAGCAGGAGGTTCGGGACGGCGTCGACGCGATCTCGACCGAGATCCGCCATTCGCGCAACATCCTGTTCGCCAATTATCACGGCTACCGCGTCACCCGCTCGATCAAGCCGATGGATGCGGCGATCAAGCTCTACGAGTCGGGCGATATCCGCTTCCGCAACGTCCATGTGAACGCGGAGAGCGGGTTTGCGAGCTGCGATGCCAAGGGCTGCGGCACCTTCCTGCGGGCGAGCAAATATCCCTTCGAGAACGCGATCAAGGACATCACCGGCGGGCAGGAGGTCCGCGAGCGCGAGTTCGCCCGGCTCGACGTTCCTGCGACTCCCGCGCCCAAGGCTCCGGCTCCGGCGGCGGTCGAGAAGCTCGCCGACGGCTTTTATTCGATCGCCGGCGGTGCGGTCGACGCGAACGGCAAGCTCTACTTTATCGACCGCCATTTCCAGCGCATTCACGGCTGGTCGAAGCGCGAAGGTCTGTCGATCGTCGCGGAGGCACCACTCGATCCGGTCAATCTGATGGTAGATCGATCGGGGCGGCTGCTGGTCCTGTCGTCGGCAGGACGCGATGCCACGGTCTACAGCATCGATCCGGCAAAGTCCGCCGACGTCCAGGTCATCGCGCCGACCGCGATCGCCGAGTCCGGCCCGGCGAACAGGGATGCCGCCACCGTGCTGCCGGTCAACGTCTGGGAAAACGGCGAATTCGCGGACCGGATCGATCCCGTCAGCTATCAGTATCCGACGATGGCGGACCTGTTCGCGGCGAAGATGGGCGAGGCCAAGGCGGCGCACTATGTGTCGCCCGACGGTTCGCTCGCGCTGCCTGCCTTTCGCGTGTGGAATCAGGGGCCGGACGATCATCAGGGATGGCGCTGGTCGGATACGCTCAACGCGAACGGCTTCGTCGCCGCGCGGCCCGGCGAGCGCGTCGTCCTGACCAATGCGTCGGAGAACCGCACCTATAGCGGTCTGGTCGGGGCGCAGGGCAGGGTCACCGACCTGAAGCCGGTGGCCGATCGCGGTGGCGAAAGCGTCGCGCGCGATGCCGCGGGCCGGCTCTACGTCGCCAATGGGCAGGTGTTCGTCTATGACGCCGGCGGCGCGCTGGTCCGGCGGATCGACGTGCCCGACCGTCCGCTGCAGTTGGTGATCGGCGGCCCCGACAACCACACGCTCTTCATCCTCACCCACCATGCGCTCTACGCCACAGCTATCTGAGGGCGCGCGCGGTGGTGCGGTCGGGTGGAGGAATGGTGCCGGTTGCAGGAATCGAACCCGCGACATCCAGTTTACAAAACTGGCGCTCTACCAACTGAGCTAAACCGGCAGCGGGCGCCTCATGCGTCAGGTGACGCCGAACGTCCAGCCTTCGGTTGCAGCAATAAGCGAAGTCATCGCCCGAGGACACCAGAAATCGGCGTTCCTCGCATTGGCGCGGAGCCAGGCCGCGGTCAGGATCGCGTCGGTCGCATGGTCGTCATAGCGCGCGAGGGGGTGGTGCGGTGCGGAGCCGAGCGCGGCGAGCGCGTCGTCGAGGGTCGCGCCGTCGCGCATCTTGCTGCGACCGACGGGGCGCCCCGCGGCGCGCGCGGCGATGCTGGTATAGATTTCGACGATCGCGGCGCCTGATCGCGGCGGCGCATCGAACGGCCAGACCGGGATCCGTCCGTCGAGACGGTGCAGCAGGCGCATCCCGGCAAAGCTCGCCTTGGCGACCTGCGCCGCGCCGATCGCGTCATACACGGTCGAGGGTTTGCGGCTGCCGTCGTCCGGCATCTCGCACCGACGCCAGTGCAGGAAATCCGCCTTGGTCCCATCCGCCGCGCCGAGATAGAAATGCGTGCCGCGGCGGCGCTCGATGAACGATGCGGCGCCGAGATCGGGATCGTCGCTTTGCGCGTCGACCATTGCCCAGAGCGCGCGGGCATCGGCGGTCGGCGGTTCGCCGGGCAGATGCGCACCACGGGTCACGAAGGGGGCGGAAAAGCTGAAGTCGAACCCGGCAAGCAACGGCAGGTCGCGGCGGGCGACCAGCCAGTCGAGCACCGCCTGGCGTGACCAGATCCCGTCCGGTGCGGAGACAAGCGTCGGGGCAGCGTGATCAGGGCCGCAGATCGCAACGGCGATCCCCTTGTGCCGCTGTCCTTTCGCGCCGGACCAGTCGATCGCGACGAACTGCGCGAAGTGATCGGGAGTCATCGAGGACGCACGCAGGGCAGATCGACCCGGCGGGGCGCGGGAAATCCGATCGTCTCACACGCGTTCATGCGCGGCTAGGCGTCCTTGGCCTGCCGGCGTTCGTCCCACCAGGCGAGGCGTTCGGCAATACGCTTCTCGAACCCGCGGTCGGTCGGCGCGTAGAAGGTCTGCGGCGTCATCTCGTCGGGCCAATAGTTCGACCCCGAAAAGGCGTTCTCGGCATCATGGTCATAGGCATAGCCCTTGCCATAGCCGATATCGCGCATGAGCTTGGTGGGGGCGTTGCGGATCGCGGCCGGCGGCATCAGCGACCCCGTCTCGCGGGCCGATTTCCAGGCAGCCTTCTGCGCCTTGTAGACCGCGTTCGATTTGGGTGCGGTGGCGAGATAGACGCAGGCCTGGGCGATCGCGAGTTCGCCTTCCGGACTGCCGAGGAAATCATAGGTGTCCTTGGCGGCGATACACTGCACGAGCGCCTGGGGGTCGGCGAGGCCGATATCCTCGACCGCGGCGCGCGTCAGGCGGCGCAGCAGGAATAGCGGTTCCTCGCCCGCGGTGAGCATCCGCCCAAGATAATAGAGCGCCGCCTGTGGATCGCTGCCGCGGATCGATTTGTGCAGCGCGCTGATGAGGTTGTAATGCCCTTCGCGATCCTTGTCGTACACCGCGACGCGGCGCTGGAGGAAGTTCGACAACCCCGCCGGATCGAGCGGTTCGGGCAGCTCGACCGAGAACAGCGTCTCGGCCTGGTTGAGCAGGAACCGTCCGTCGCCATCGGCACTGGCGATCAGCGCATCGGTCGCCTCGGGCGTGAGCGGGAGCGGGCGGTCCATCAGCGTCGCCGCGCGGGTCAGCAGCAGCTCGAGCGCGCCGCGGCCCAGTCGCTCGAGGATCAGTACCTGCGCACGGCTGAGCAGTGCCGCGTTGAGCTCGAAGGACGGGTTTTCCGTCGTCGCGCCGACCAGCGTCACCGTGCCGTCTTCCACATAGGGAAGAAACCCGTCCTGCTGCGCGCGATTGAAGCGGTGGATCTCGTCGACGAACAGCAGCGTACGCTTGCCCAGCCGCGCATGGTCGCGGGCTTCGGCAAACGCCTTCTTCAGATCGGCCACGCCCGAAAACACCGCGGAGATCGCGACGAACCGCAGATCGACCGCGTCGGCGAGGAGGCGCGCGATCGTCGTCTTGCCGGTGCCGGGCGGTCCCCAGAGGATGATCGACGACAGCCGTCCCGCCGCCACCATCCGCCCGATCGCGCCGCCTGCGCCGGTGATGTGATCCTGCCCGACGACCT
>NZ_JPJC01000059.1:0-22619 GCF_000733135.1 Sphingomonas sp. FUKUSWIS1 | reverse complement strand
GGGGGGCGGGTTCGAAACCCGCGAAAAGGTCGGCCATGCTCGCAATGTAGTCGATACGGACGACTGTGCCACCCTGGGCCTAGCCTCGCGTTCCGCTGTCTGATGACGCGTCTCCTGCCCAAGACATGCAAAAGATATATCTTGAGAGATCTTGCGAAGCGCAGCTGAAGATATATCTTGCACGTATCGGGATGCGCTCGACAGGAGATTCGAATGTTCATGCACATGCACGGCCGCGGATGCGGTCATCGTGACGGACACCATGCCGCGATGGGCGGCGGCTATGGCGGCGGCCGGGGCGGCGGGCGCTTCGCCTTCGCCTGGGGGCCGGGTGAGGGTGAGCGGCCGGGTGGCGGGCGGCAGCGGCGGATGTTCGACGGGGGCGAACTGCGCCTCGTCCTGCTCAGCCTGATCGCGGATTCGCCGCGCCACGGCTATGACCTGATCCGCGCGATCGAGGAGCTTACCGGGGGCGCCTATGCGCCGAGTCCGGGCGTGGTCTATCCGACGATAACGCTGCTCGACGAAATGGGGCTGATCGAGGAGCAGCAGTCCGAGGGCGCCAAGAAGCGCTTTGCGATCACGCCGGCCGGCACCACGCATCTCGACGAGAATGCAGAGCAGGTCGCGGCGTTGATGGCGCGGCTGGCGGCGGTCGGCGAGCACCGGGAACGCGCGGATCGGGCCCCCATCCGGCGCGCGATGGGCAATCTGCGCCATGCGGTGCAGGACCGGCTGCTCGGCGACGGCTTTTCGGAAGAGGCGGCGCACCAGGTGGCGGCGCTGATCGACGAGGTCGTCCAGAAGATCGAGCGCGTGAAGTGAGCGTGTCGATCGCACGCGTGCCGACGCAGTCGGCGAGCCGGTATCTTCAGCAGCTTGCCAAACACTGGAGCCACAAGATGGAGGTGCGCTTCACCGAACAGGAGGGGCGTATCGCGTTTCCGGGTGGTGCGGTGCTCGAGATGCGCGCGGACAGCCAGACGCTCGACGTCGCGCTGTCGGTGCCCGAGGGCGGGGATGTCGAACGGATGCGCGACGTGGTGTCGAGCCATCTCGACCGGTTCGCGTTTCGCGAGGCGCCGCTGACGTTCGATTGGGTAGACGCGTAACCGGACGGTCGCGCGTCGCATTCAATCACCGGTGCCGGCGCGCCATCACCGCGAGATAGGTGTCGAGCACCGTCTGGTTGATCGTGTCCCAGCGATAGCCCGCGGCCTTGGCGTGCCCGGCTTCGCCCATCGACTGCCGGAGCGCGGGATCCGACACGATCCGGCCGATCGCATCCGCATAGGCGCCGATATCGGTGGGTGGTACGAGGAAGCCGGTCGTGCCGTCCTCGATCAGGTCGACCGCGCCGGTCGCGCGCGCGGCGACCACGGGGACGCCCGCCGCCATCGCCTCGAGCGTCACGTTGCCAAAGGTCTCGGTGATGCTCGGGTTGAAGAACACGTCCATCGACGCGACTGCGCGTCCGAGCGCGTCGCCCGACTGGAAGCCGGCGAACACGGCCTCGGGGACATGGCCCGCGAACCAGTCGCGCGCAGGACCCTGGCCGACGACGACGACACGGTGCGGCACGCCGCGGCGGCGCAGTTCAGTGACCACGTCCGCAAAGACGTCGAGGCCCTTTTCCTTGACCAGCCGGCCGAGAAACCCGACCACCATCTCGTCGTCGGCGATGCCGAGCGACCGGCGCCAGGCCGTGTCGCGGCGCGCCGGGTCGAACCGCGCGTGATCGATACCGCGTGACCAGATGCCGATCGACGACTTCACGCCCCAGCCGCGGAGCAGCTCGGCCATGCTGGGTCCGGGCACCAGGACCTCTTCCACGCGATTGTAGAAGCGCGTCAGCCGCTTCTTCGCGATCGGCTCGAGGAAGCCGAGCCGGTAATAGCGGAAATAGGTCTCGAACCGGGTGTGGAAGGAGGCGACGGTCGCGATGTCGCGTTTGCGCGCATAGGCGACCGCGGCATGGCCGAGAAACTCTGGCGCCGAGACATGAACGATATTGGGGGCGAACGCGTCGATGTCGTGGCGGACGCGCGGCGTGATCCCGAGTGCGGCGCGATATTCGCCGCGTCCGCCGACCAGCGGGATCGCGGGCACGTCGACCAGATCGCCGATCGCGGGGAAGGCGGGCTCCGCGACCGTCGGCGAATAGACCCGCACCTTGACGCCACGCGACAGCAAATGGCCGACGAGCAGGTTCAGCGACTGGTTCGCACCATCGCGGACGTAATTATAGTTGCCGCTAAACAGGGCCACGCGGAGGTCGGTCGGCTGCATCGCTCGGGCGGATAGCGTTGCCCGTCGGTTAGCGCCAGACAATCCTCTGTCGCCGAGGCGGTGGCGTTTCGCGGCGCGGGTGATCGCTGTTCCCTTATCGTTCCTATCTGGCTACACCGCGGCGATGGCGAAAATTCAGAAACGGTATGTGTGTCAGGCGTGCGGTTCGGTCGCATCGCGCTGGGCCGGGCAATGCGCCGACTGCCACGAGTGGAACACGCTGGTCGAGGAGGCTAATACCGCCGCGACGCCGTTTCATTCGAAGCACAATCTGCAGACCGGCGGCCGTGCGATCCAGCTTGTCGGGCTGGATGCGGAGATCAAGCTGCCGGACCGGATGGCGACCGGTATCGCCGAGCTCGACCGCGCACTGGGCGGGGGCTTTGTCGAAGGATCGGCGACGCTGATCGGCGGCGATCCCGGGATCGGCAAGTCGACCTTGCTGTTGCAGGCGGCAGCGAAGATGGCGCTTGCCGGCCAGTCGGTGGCCTATGTCTCGGGCGAGGAGGCGGCGGACCAGGTCCGGCTGCGCGCGCGGCGTCTCGGGCTCGGCAATGCGCCCGTGCAACTCGCGGCGGCGACCTCGACGCGCGACATCCTGACGACATTGCAGACAAGACCGCCGGCGATGCTGGTGATCGATTCGATTCAGACGATGCATTCCGACCTGATCGAAGGCGCACCCGGTACGGTCAGCCAGGTGCGGGCATCGGCGCAGGAGCTGATCCGGTTCGCCAAGGAGCGCGGGACCGCGGTCGTGCTGGTCGGCCATGTGACCAAGGACGGCAGCATCGCGGGGCCGCGCGTGCTCGAGCATATGGTTGACACGGTGCTGAGCTTCGAAGGCGAGCGCAGTCACCAGTACCGGATCCTGCGCGCGATCAAGAACCGCTTCGGCGGCACCGACGAGATCGGCGTCTTCTCGATGCAGACCGAGGGGCTGGCCGAGGTCGGCAACCCATCGTCGCTGTTCCTGACGACGCGCGACGACGCGATGACCGGCGCGACGGTGTTCCCGGCGCTGGAGGGGACGCGACCCGTGCTGGTCGAGATCCAGGCGTTGACGGTGCGGCTGGCGAGCGGCGCGACGCCCAGGCGCGCGGTGGTCGGATGGGATTCGGGGCGGCTGGCGATGATCCTCGCGGTGCTCGAGGCGCGGTGCGGGCTGAGCTTCTCGTCGGCCGAGGTCTATCTCAACATTGCCGGTGGGTACCGCGTGCAGGATCCCGCCGCCGATCTCGCGGTCGCCGCGGCGCTGATATCGGCGATGGCGGAGCGTCCCGTACCGGTCGATGCGGTCGCGTTCGGCGAGGTGGCCTTGTCGGGCGAGATCCGGCCGGTCGCGCACGGTCCGCTGCGGCTGAAGGAAGCGAGCAAACTTGGGTTCGAGCGCGCGCTGGTCCCCGCGTCGATGAGCGACGAGAAGAGCGGCATGCGGCTATCGGGGTTCAAGACGCTCGCCGCGTTCGTCGACCACATGCTCGGGCGGGGATGAGGCGGGGCGAGGCGTCCGGCGTCGGGGCGGGCGACCGCGGGGTGGCGATGAACGGGCGGTTCGTGCGGCTGCACTAGCGGTTCGCGGCGCTCGTCCCTATTCCAGAGATCATGAACCTCACCGCCCTCGATGTCATCGTCCTGCTCGCGGTTGCCGGCGCCGCCGTACTCGGCCTGATTCGCGGGTTCGTGACCGAGGTGCTTTCGATGTTCGCCTGGGTCGCGATGGTGGCGATGCTCAAGCTGTTCCACATCCCCGTCGCGGCCGCGCTGACGCCGGTCATCGGGACGGTCAGCGGCGCAGCGGTCCTCGCCTTCGCGCTTATCACCGGGCTGACCTATATCGGCGGGCGGCTCGTCGCCAACGCGATCGGCGCGCGGACGCGGACTTCGATCCTGGGACCGGTCGATCGCGCGCTCGGATTCGGGTTCGGGGCGCTGAAGGGACTGATCCTCGCAAGCCTCGTCTTCCTGCTGGCGACGCTGGTGATCGACACGATGAGTGGCGGTGCGGCGCGGCGGCCCGAATGGATGACCCGCTCGCGCACCTATCCGCTGCTCAATGCGACGAGCGCGAGCATTGCCGATTTCGTCGATCGCCGCCGTCGCGGCAAACCGGTGTTCGGCACGAAGCCGAACGTTTCCCGATCCGATACCGCAAGTGAGCCGACCCCATGAACGCCCCACTCTACAATGCCGAGATCCTGCGTCTTGCCGCGTCGATTCCGTATCATGAGCGCCTGACCGCGCCGATGGCGACTGCGGAACGCCGCTCGCCGATCTGTGGCAGCCGCGTGACGGTGGACGTTGATATGGGCGCGGATGGGCGCGTCGCCGCGGTTGGGTTGCTGGTGCGCGCCTGTGCGTTGGGTCAGGCGTCCTCGTCGTTGCTCGCCTCGAGCATCGTCGGGCGGACGCCTGCGGAGCTGGCGGCGGCACGCGATGCGATCACCGCTTGGCTCGCGCGCACCGGCGATGCGCCCGACTGGCCCGGGATGGATGTCTTCGCACCCGCACTCGACTATACCGCGCGGCATCCGTCGATCCGCCTCGCTTTCGAAGCGGCGGCGGAGGCGGCCGAGGCCGCGGCTAACAATGCGTCGGGTCATGCGGAGGTGTCGGTCACGGCCCCTGCGAGCGCGTCTGCCGGGACCGATGTCTGATGCATGACGGCACGCCGACGTCGCTCTTGCGCGACGGGGTGGTCCTGCTCGGCTTCGGGCTGGTGTTCGTACTGCTGTTCCGAAGGATCGGCCTCGGCGCGACGCTGGGCTATCTCGTCGCGGGGGCGGTCGTCGGGCCGCATGTCCTGGGGCTGGTGGGTGACGCGGAGGCCAAGCTCGGGTTTGCCGAACTCGGTATCACGTTGCTGCTGTTCATCGTCGGGCTCGAGCTCAACCCGAGCCGGCTGTGGCGGATGAAGCATGAAATCTTCGGTCTGGGCCTGATGCAGGTGGTTGCCTGCGGTCTGGCGATCACCGCGATCGTGTGGCTCGGCGCGCGCTTCTCGCTGCCCGCCGCGCTCGCCTTAGGACTGCCGCTCGCGCTGTCGTCGACCGCGCAGGTGTTGCCGATGCTGCAATCCTCGGGGCGGATGCGGACGCCCTTTGGCGAGCGCGCCTTCTCGATCCTGCTGTTTCAGGATCTGTCGATCGTCCCGCTGATCACGATCGTTGCGGCGATGAGCCGCAATCCCGCCGATGCGAATGCGCCGCCTGGATGGCTGCTAGCGCTCTACACGGTCGCCGCGGTCGTCGGGCTGATCATCGCCGGGCGGTTCCTGTTGCGGCCGTTCTTCCGGCTGATCGGCAATATGGGCGAGCGCGAGATGTTCGTGTTCGCCGGCCTGTTCACGGTCATCGCCAGCGCCGCAGTGATGGAATGGCTCGGCCTGTCGACCGCGCTCGGCGCGTTCATCGCCGGCGTGATGCTCGCGGACAGTCCGTACCGGCATGAGCTTGAGGCCGATGTCGAGCCGTTCCGATCGATTCTGCTCGGACTGTTCTTCCTCGCGGTCGGCATGCTGCTCGATCTCGGCGCGATCGCCGAGCGGCCGCTGTTCGTGCTGGCGATGGCCGCGGCGCTGATCGCGACGAAGACCGGCGTGATCATGGCGATCGGCATGGCGTTCAAGATGACCTGGCGGCAGGCCTTCGCGCTCGGCCTGTTGCTGAGCCAGGGCGGCGAATTCGGCTTCGTGCTGTTCGCACAGGCCCAGGCGGGGCTGCTGATCGATCCGGAAGCAGCGAGCCTGTTCGGCGCGATCATCACGCTGTCGATGGCGACGACCCCGTTCCTGATGGGGATTACCCGCCGGTTCCGGACCGAGCCGATTGCACCGGGCACCGATCGGGAGGGTCCGGTCGCCGATGGCGCCAATGCGATCATCGTCGGCTATGGCCGGTTCGGGCAGACGGTCGGTCAGATGCTGCTGGCACAGGGCATCCCGGTCACGCTGATCGATACCGATATCGAGATGATCGACATTGCAGGCGAGTTCGGCGCCAAGGTCTATTACGGCGACGGCACCCGGCTCGACCTGTTGCGCCAGGCGGGGGCGGCGGACGCCGAACTCATCTGCATGTGCATCGACGGCGATCAGATCGAGCCGGAGACGATAGCGGCGATTCACGAGGCGTTTCCCAAGGCCGAGATCTATGTCCGCGCGTTCGATCGCCGCACGCTCGTCAAGCTGAAGAACGGCCCGGCGACCTATGTCGTTCGCGAGGTTCTCGAATCGGCGGTCAAGATGGCGCGGCTGGCGCTACGTGGGCTCGGCGTTGCGCCGGCCGAGATCGATCGCGCGGAGGAAGCGTACCGGGCGCGCGACAAGGAGCGGTTGCGCATCCAGATCGCCGCCGGCGACATTCGTGCGGCGCGCACCGAGACCGCGCAGCGCTTTCCATGGGGGAATGATCCACAATGATGCTCGCAGTTCTGGCGGCGCTGTCGGGCGCCATCGCGGTCGCGGCGGGCGCGTTCGGTGCGCACGGTGCAAGCGGTCCCGCGGTGGAGTGGTTGAAGACGGGCGCGCAGTATCAGCTGATCCATGTCGTCGCGGCGCTGGTCGCGGTGCGAACGGAGGCGCGGGGGCCGGCATGGCTGTTCGTCATCGGTGCGGCGATCTTTGCGCTGACGCTCTACGCCATGGCGCTGGGGGCGCCGCGCTGGTTGGGTGCGATTACGCCGATCGGCGGCGCGTTGCTGATTGGCGGCTGGCTGTGGCTGGCGTGGAGCGCAGCGCGCAGCTGACGGTGCTGCTGTGCTATCGCTTCTTGCGGCAGGCATCCGAGCAGTAGATCACCGAATCCCAGTCTCGCGCCCATTTCTTGCGCCAGGTGAACGGCCGTTCGCAGGCTGGGCAAATCTTCGTCGGCAGGTTCTGCTTGGCGACGCCATTGGGCATCAGCGGGGCTCCGCGTCGAGGAAGGCGGCGACGTCGGCGAGGTCGACGGTCGTGTCGAGATAGGTCCGGCCGATCCCGCGGGCGAGCAGGAAGGGCAGGGTGCCCGCCGCCATCTTCTTGTCGTGGCGCATGTGATCGACGAGCGTCGCGCCATCCGCGGCGACATGCGCGCCGGCCAATCCGTCGGGCAGCTGAACCGCGCGCCAATGCGCCGCCACCCGATCGGCCTCGTCGCGCGGGCACAGTCCGTGGGCCGCCGAATAGCGGAATGCCAATGCGCAGCCTGCCGCGACGCCCTCGCCGTGGATCAGCGTCTGCGAGAAGCCCGTCTCGGCCTCGAGCGCATGGCCGAAGGTGTGACCCAGATTGAGCAGCGCGCGCGTGCCGGTCGTCTCATGCTCGTCGGCCGCGACGATGCGCGCCTTTGCCGACACGCTGTGGATGATGGCGTATTCGCGGAGTGCGATGTCGCCGGCGAGCAATGCCGCGCCGTTCGTCTCGCACCAGGCGAAGAAGGCGGGGTCGTCGATCAGCCCGTATTTCACCACCTCGGCATAGCCCGCGCGCAGCTCGCGGATCGGCAGCGTGTCGAGCACCTGCGGATCGATCAGGACCATCGCCGGCTGGTGGAAGGCGCCGATCAGGTTCTTGCCCGCACGCGTGTTGATCGCGGTCTTGCCGCCGACCGAACTGTCGACCTGCGCGAGCAGCGTGGTCGGGATCTGGACGAAGCGGCAGCCGCGCTTGAGGATGGCGCAGGCAAAGCCGACGAGATCGCCGATCACCCCGCCGCCAAGCGCGACGACGTGATCGCCGCGCTCGATGCCGATGTCGAGCAGGCGGTCGCACAGCCGTTCCAGCGTCGCCCAGCTCTTCGATCCCTCGCCGGGCGAAAGCACGATCGCCTCGCTCGCGACGCCGTGCGCCGTGAGTGACGCCTGCAGCGTCGCCAGATGGCCGCTCAGATTCTCGTCGGTGACGATCGCCATCGTCCGACCGCGCGCGAGCGGCGCCAGATGATCGCCGGCATCCTCGAGCAACCCTGCCTGGATGTGGATCGGATAGGTCCGTGCGCCCAGGTTCACGGTGATGACGGTCATAGGCCGATGGCTTTCAGGATGGAGGCGACGGTCGCCTCGTGCGGCGCCTTGTTGCTCGCGATATGGATATGCGCCTTGGCGTAGATCGGGTTGCGGACGCGAGCGAGCTCGGCAAGCACCTGACCCGCGTCGCGGTTGCGCAGCAGCGGGCGGGTGTTGCGACGCCCGACGCGTTCGACGAGGATCTCGGGCGGCGCGCTGAGCCAGATCGCGGTGGCTTCGGCGAGGATGAGGCTGCGAGTCTCGTCATTGATGAACGCGCCGCCGCCGGTCGCGATGACCTTCGGTGTGCCGTCGATCAGCCGCGCGATCACGCGGCGCTCGCCGTCACGGAAATAGGCTTCGCCATATTTGGCGAAGATCTCGCTCACGCTCATGCCGGACGCGGCCTCGATCTCGTGATCGGCGTCGACGAAGGGCAGCCGCAAGCGGTGCGCGAGGCGGCGGCCGACGGTGGTCTTGCCCACGCCCATCAGGCCGACGAGCACGATCGGGGGGCCGCTCCAGGGGGCAATCGGGTTGTGGCTTTGCAACATCGCGGTCCGCGCTATACAGCGGCACTGCGCGGGGGGAAACGGCATCCGCATGCCTATTCGCATCCGTCACCAATGTCCTATCAGTCTTTTACAAGGTTTTGCGTATGTCCCGCCTGATAGTCTCGGTCGTCGTTATCCTGGTCGTCGTCGTCGGTGGGTTGTTCCTGCTCGCCGGACGCGCCACGGAGCGCCCGCAGACGCAAGTCGAGAAGGCCGTGACGCTTGCGAACCTGTCCTAAGGTCACGCTGGCGGCGCTCGCCGCCGCCTGCAGCCTTGCCGCGCTCGCGCCGGCGATCGGGCAGGACCGACCGGAATCACTTCTGCCGCCCGGTTTCGGTGACACGACGCCAACACCGGCGCCTGCACCGCGGCGGACTCCCCCGTCCGCCAACCCGACGCAGTCCCAGCCGCCCGGACAGGCACCAGCCCGGTCCGCACCGACGACCCCGTCTTCGGGCCCGACCGCGTCCCCCGGCGCTCCCGTTCCAGCGCCGCCGGCCGGGATGGCGACGATCCAGCCGCTGCCCGCACCTGATGGCAGCGTTGCGCCGCTGACGACGACGCCTGCCGCTGACACGCCGCCACCGATCGATCCGGCGGTGCTCGCGCAATATGAGATGCCGGCCTCGGCCCGCCGTTCGCTCGACCGTGTGGGGCCGATCGGTCCCGGCGAGGGCGGCCTTGCGGCCGACGCGTTCGGCGATGCCGAGGGCCCCTATCTCGAAACGCTGATGCGGCGGTTGAGTGCGCCGCTCCCGTCGCGCTGGATGTCGATCCTGTTGCGGCGAGCGCTCGTGTCGCGGGTCGAGACCCCGGTCGGCGTCAACGGCGCGGATTTCGCCGCCGAGCGCGCCTGGCTGTTGCTGCGCATGGGCGAGTCCGTCGCCGCGCGTGCGGTGGTGCAGGGCGTCGATACCGGCAATTACACACCCAAACTCTATCAGGTGGCGATGAATGCCGGTCTCGCCGCGGGCGATCCGGGGGCGTTGTGCCCGCTCGTCGAGGGCGCGATGCTACGCGCGCCGGCACGCGGCTGGACGATGGCGCAGGCGATGTGCGCGGGGCTGTCGGGATCGCCGACCCAGGCCGGCACGCTGATCACCGCGGCACGGCGCCGCAACGTCGCGTCGGGCGTCGACATGCTGCTCGCGCAGAAGGTCGTCGGCGCAGGGGGGCAGGGGCGTCAGGCGGTCACGATCGAATGGGATTCGGTCGACCAGCTGACCTCGTGGCGGTTCGGCCTGGCGATGGCGACCGGGGTCGCCGTTCCCGATGCGCTGTACCGGACCGTGGGTGTGCAGGCGACCTATTGGCGCGCGCTGTCGCCTGCGATGACGATCGCCGACCGCCTGCCTGCCGCGGACGCCGCCGCGGCGCAAGGGGTGCTGTCGAGCGCGGCGCTGGTCGATCTCTACGCCGCAGCGGAGGCGGACGACAGCGTGCAGAGCGCGGTGGCCGCGACCGTGCAGGACCTGCGCACCGCCTATGCCGACCGCAATGCCGAAGGCCGGATGACCGCGCTGCGATCGATCTGGGGCAAGGCGGAGGACGCGTGGCCGTCCTATGCCCGTATGGTGCTGACCGCGCGGGCGGCGGCACGGATCCCGCCCGCAAATGGCGAACGCGATGCGGACCGGATGGTCGCTGCGATGCTGTCCGCGGGGCTCGACCGGACTGCGGCGCGCTGGCGCGGCACGGTCGCCAAGGGGGGCGATGGCTGGGCGATGATCGCGCTGGCGGATCCCGATGCGACCGGTCGCCTGAGCTATGGCGATCTTGCGGCCTATAGCGGTGGTCGGGGCGATTCGGCCCTGAAGCAGCGTCTGCTGTTCGCCGGACTGGCCGGGCTCGGCCGTCTGAGCGCGGGCGATATCGAACGGGCTGCGCAGGCGCTGGCGGTTCCGATCGGCACCGAAAATGGCTGGACGCGTGCGCTCGACACGGCAGCGCGAGCGGGCCAGCCGGGGACGGTCGCGCTGCTCGCGGCGACGGGCATGCAGACCGCCAGCTGGCACGGCATGCCGCCCGAGGCCTTGTACCGGATCGTCGCCGCGTTGCGCGCTGTGGGTCTTGAGGGCGAGGCGCGTATGATCGCGGCTGAGGCAATCGCGCGCGCGTGACGCGGGCCCGATCATGACCGATGCGGTCGCCGGGGCGGATGCGGTCGAGCGCGCGCCGCCGGCGGCGAGCGACCGGGCGCTGATCGAGCGGTTCCTCGAGATGATGGCGGCGGAATCGGGCGCTGCGCCGAACACGATTGCGGCGTATCGCAGCGATCTCATGCTCGCATCACGCGTTGCCGAGGGTGCGCTGGCGGGCGCGGACGGCGATGCGCTGGGGCGGCTGGCGGACAGCTGGAGCAGCCTGTCGCGCGCGACGGTCGGCCGCAAGTCTGCAGCCTTGCGCCGGTTCTTCGGATTTCTCGCGGACGAAGGGCATCGCAGTGACGATCCGGGCAAGGCACTGCCGCGGCCAGGGACGGCACGCCCCTTGCCGAAGATCCTCAGCCACGGCGATGTCGACCGGTTGTTCGCCGCGATCGTCGAGCGCGTGGCGCGCGATCCGATGGATCCGGTCGACCTGCGGCTCTCCGCGCTGATCGAACTTCTTTACGGATCGGGGCTGCGTGCGACCGAGCTCGTCAGCCTGCCACGCGCCGCGGTGCACCCCGACCGGCCGTTCCTGATCCTGCGCGGCAAGGGCGGACGCGAGCGGCTCGTGCCGATCTCGGACCGGGCGCGTGCCGCCGTCGCGCTGTGGCGCACGCACGTCGCGGCGGATCAGCCCTGGCTGTTCCCCTCAGGCAAGGGGCATTTGTCACGAATTCGCCTGTACCAGATCGTCAAGGCGCTGGCGGCAGAGGCGGGGGTGCCCCCCGACCGCGTCAGCCCGCATGTCCTGCGCCACGCCTTCGCGACGCATCTGCTCGCGGGGGGCGCCGATCTGAGGGCGTTGCAGGCGATGCTCGGGCATGCCGATATCGCGACCACGGAGATCTATACGCATGTCGAGGCGAGCAAACTCATCGAGCTCGTCAACACCCGCCACCCCCTGACCGATCCTGAGCACGCGACCTCACGTTGACGTTCCGGCGCGCGCCCCGTAACCGACGCGGATGCCAAGCTTCCTCGACTTTGAGAAACCCATCGCCGAACTGCAGGGGCGGATCGACGAACTTCGTGAGACCGCCAGCGATGGCAATCTCGATCTGTCCGCCGATATCATGCGGTTGCAGGCGAAATCCGACAAGCTGCTGAAGGACACATTCGCCCGGTTGACGCCGTGGCAGAAGACGCAGGTCGCGCGCCATCCCGAGCGGCCGCACTTCAAGGATTATGCGGCCGCGCTGTTCGAGGAATTCGTGCCGCTCGCCGGTGACCGGGCGTTCGGCGACGACCAGGCGATCCTGGGAGGCTTTGCGACGTTCCGCGGCCGCAAGATCATGGTGCTCGGCCATGAGAAGGGCGACGATACCGCGAGCCGGTTGCGGCACAATTTCGGCATGGGCAAGCCCGAGGGCTATCGCAAGGCGATCCGCCTCGTTGAACTCGCGGACCGTTTCGGCCTGCCGATCGTGACGCTGGTCGACACGTCGGGGGCGTTTCCCGGCATCCAGGCGGAAGAGCGCGGACAGGCGGAGGCGATCGCCCGGTCGACCGAAGCCTGCTTGAACGCAGGCGTGCCGATCGTCTCGGCGATCGTCGGCGAGGGCGGATCAGGTGGCGCGGTCGCGCTGGCGGCGGGCAACCGCGTGCTGATGTTCGAACATGCCATTTATTCGGTGATCAGCCCCGAAGGCTGTGCGTCGATCCTGTGGCGTACCGCGGACAAGGCGGCCGAGGCCGCGGAGGCGATGCGCATCACGGCGCAGGATCTAAAGGCGTTCGGCGTGATCGACACGATCGTCCCCGAACCGCTGGGTGGCGCGCACCGTGACCGCGCGGTGGCGATCGACGCGCTGGGCAGCGCGCTGACGGATGCACTCGACTCGCTCGTTCCTTTGTCGCCGGTCGAGCTGCGCAAGGAGCGCCAGGCCAAGTTCCTCAAGATGGGCCGTCTCTGAGCCCGACAACGAAAGGGCGGCGGATCCGAAGATCCGCCGCCCTATGCGTTTCGTTTCGATCCTGGGACCGAGCAGATCAGGTCGTCGAGCCGTTCAGCTTGGTCGAGACGTTGTTGAACGTCTTGTTCAGGCTGCCACCCAGGCCCTGCATCGCGGCGATGGCTGCGACGGCGATCAGCGCGGCGATCAGGCCGTACTCGATTGCGGTTGCGCCCTTGGTATTCTTGAAAATCTTCCGAAGCGTCTGCATTCCGGTCTCCATCGTTAAAAGCATCAGTCACCCGGCCGCCCGGGGCTACACCGGATCAGCAATTTGGTGACTAGACGTGACCCATTGAGAAAAGCTTAAACGGGCAGATTTTTGCTATGGTTAGCGCGCGTTAGCGACTCGGTTGTGCAGCATGCCCCAGAGCGCCGTGATGCCATCAGCAAGATAGACGAGTCCGGCGATCATGCCGAGAACGACGAGCGCAAGAATAAGCCCGTATTCAACTGCAGTAGCGCCGCGCCGGTCCGTGATGAGCGCGGTCGCAGCGGCGCGGATCTTGCGACGCATGGTCTTTACGACGATCAGCTTCGGCCTCATTGCGTGCCCTATACAGCGCGGAGATTAATGAATGACCAAAGCCGCTTACTTATTGCCGGTCGTCGCCGCAGCGCTGGTCGATGCGGACGGCCGCGTCCTGCTGCAGCAGCGCCCCGAGGGCCGCTCGCTGGCCGGGCTGTGGGAGTTTCCGGGCGGCAAGGTCGAGCCGGGCGAGACGCCCGAAGCCGCCTTAATCCGCGAGCTTGAAGAGGAACTGGCGATCACCGTGCCGCAGGCCTGCCTTGCCCCCGCCGCGTTTGCCAGTGCGCCGCTCGACGACCGGCATCTGCTTCTGCTGCTGTACATCACGCGCAAATGGACCGGCGTGCCTCGCGCGCTCGAAGCGACCGCGTTACGCTGGGTCCGCCCGATGGACATGCACGACCTGCCGATGCCACCTGCCGACCGGCCGTTGATCGGACTACTCGACGCCTTGCTGTAAGCGTACCCTCGGCGTTTCGGCGCCAAAGGGCACATTGCGTCAGTCGATCCGGTACTGGATCGGCTTGAACGCGCCGCCATTGGACTGGAGCGCAGAACAAGCGGTCAGGCCGATGATCAGGTCCATCTCTGCGCGGAACGTGACGGTGTCGCCGGCGCGGCTGAGCGGTGGTTCGACCGTGAACGCCCCGGTCGTGCCATCGATCGGCACGTTCATAAAGCAGTTGAACGCGACCGGGATCGCGTCCGGCTCGATACCATAAGGCGCGAGCGCGGCCGCGAGATTGCCGAAGCAGCCCCGGTGCGGATCGGTGTCGCCGTAGATGATCGCGAAGGTTTCCTTCGAACACGGCGTCAGCAGGAAATCATGCCGGCCGACATCGTCGGCGATGATGTCGAGCATCACGGTGCTGCGGTTCGAATAGAGCCGGTCGCCGGTGGTCAAGTACAGCCGGCTGGCATAGTCCAGCGTTCGCCCGGACGAAATCACCTCGCGCGTGTCGGCGCGGCTATAGGCCAGCAGATCGGCGACCTGCCGGCCCTCGGGATCGATCACGGTCAGCGTCTGGCCGCGATCGAGCGTGAAGGCTGTCCCCGACCGGGGACTGATCGTCTCAACCATGTGCACTGCTCCGCTTGAACGGGCATTTCCAGGAATCGTCGACGACCCGCCCGCTATACTGGCGTGCCTCGCTCGATTCGCCGTGGCGCGCAAGCATCGGGTTCATCGACCCCGCCAGCTCGAGATCGCGCGCCAGGATCGACGTCCGCAGCTTGTCGTAGCGCTGTTGCGTCCGCAGCACCTCAAACTGGTCGTGGAGGTTGAACACCATCGCCGGCGCCTCGAAACGCCGTGCGGGACGGCTCGCCTGCGGGTGCAGGCCGACGACGAAAAACGCCTCGCCGGAAAAGCTCAGCGAAAAATGCGGATCGTCGGGATCGGCGCTGACCGAGGGATCGGGACGATGGCCTAGCCACGCGTCCTTGTCGCTCAGCGACTGGGCCCGCGCCCAGAGGTGCGATTCGAATTCCTCTTCGCTCAGGTGCGTGGCACTGTCGGCCGGGCCTTCGAACAACACCACGAGCGTACGGAAGATCGCGCGATCCTGGTGATATTTGCGGACCGTGTCGCCCAACATGGGCAGGATGCGCAGGTCGTCCCATGCCGATCGAAGGTCGCGCGCAACGATGATGTCCATCTGCCCCTTCGCCAGCGCCGACTTGGCGCCGACACACGGGAAGGCAGTGTCCTTGATCGTCGCGATGAACGCGCGTGCGAGCGGATGGTCGTTTTGGGATTGCGGCTGATACATGGTCGACGAGGAACAGATGGCCGGCGGCTTTGTTTCGCCTTCGACGCGATTGACTCATCTCGATCAATATGAATCCGCTGATGAGCGCGTCACGTGCGCGGTATTGCGGTGGGGAAACAGGCATGCTGACGGAAAAATTCTTGCTGGGCCGAGGCCGCGAGGACCTGAGCGCACAGGAAAAGCAGATCCTGGAGGACAGCGTCGCCGAGGTAAGGTCGCTGCCGCCGCGCCATCGCCTCGTGCGTGCCGGCCAGCCCGTCCAGACGAGCACACTGCTGCTCGAAGGGTTCATCTGCCGTTACATGGATGATCGGGATGGTCTGCGGCAGCTCGTCGCCGTCCATATCCCGGGGGATTTTGTCGATCTTCACGCCTTCCCGATGAAGCGGCTGGATCATGACGTCGCGACTTTGGGGCCAGTAAAGGTCGCGACGTTCGACCATGCGACGCTGAAGACGATTACGGAACGGCATCCGCATCTGACGCAGCGGCTCTGGTTCAGCACTTTGCTCGATGCGGCGATGCACCGCGAATGGATTTTCCGGATGGGGCGGCTCGGCGCCGAGGGCCGCGTGGCGCATCTGTTCTGCGAGATTTACGCACGACTGGCGATGGTCGGCTTGGCGAAGGACGGCCGCTACGCGCTGCCGATGACCCAGCCCGATCTAGCGGAGGCCTGCGGCATCACCGGCGTCCACGTCAATCGCGTGCTGCGCCTGCTGCGAGAGCGCAAGCTGGTGACATTCCGGGCAAATACCGTCGAGATCATGGATCCAGCCGGGCTGGCGAGTGTTGGGGAATTTCATCCCGACTATCTTTACGGGACGAGCGCCACCCCCGCCGGAGCCTTTGCATGAACGACAGGTTGAAGCCGGAGGACGAGCCGGGCGTAGCGGCGGCCGAGCAGGGGCAGGTGACGCTCGATGGTCCCAATGGCCTGGCGATCGCGATGACGCCCGCGGCGGCGGCCGAAACGGGCCGCCGGCTGATCGAGGCGGCACGTTTGGCTGAACAGCAGACCCCGCCTTTAAACGCTATGGATGGGCATTCAGAGGCGTCTGACGACGTCTAGTCCCGGGCAGCCTGACCGGTCCTTTGGCACCATGGACACGGCCTGCCAGCGCGGGCCGGGGGGTGCCGCCGCGGTACGCGGGGTTCCGCATCTGCACATTGTCTCTATGATGGCGTCAACATCGTCCGGGAGAACCATGTGCATTTTCTACCCTTCGCAATCAGTGCAGCCGCATTGATGGCGTCAGCATCTACCATGGCGCAGACCGCGGTCGCGCCCTCCGCCAATCCGCTGCTTGCCGACTGGACCGGCCCCGCAGGCGGGGTGCCGCCCTGGGACAAGGTCCGCCCCGAACTGTTCCCGCAGGCGTTCGAGACGACGCTGGCGGAGCGCACCGCCGAATATCGCAAGATCGCAGACAACCCGGCCAAGCCGACCTTCGCGAACACGATCGTGCCGATGCAGCTTGCGGGCAAGCGCTACGGGCAGGTGATGACGCTGTTCGGCGTGATGACGGGCAACATGAACACGCCCGCCTATCAGAAGCTCGACCGCGAATGGTCGCCCAAATTCTCCGCCGCGTCGGATGCCATCACGTTCGACAAGCCGCTGTTTGCGCGGATCCAGGCGATCTACGACGCGCGCAACTCGAGTGGGCTGGACGCGCAGCAGATCCGGCTCGTGACGCGGATCTATGACAGCTATGTGCGCCAGGGCGCGAAACTGAACGATGCGCAGAAGGCGCAGCTGTCCCAGTATAACCAGCAGCTGGCGACGCAGTTCTCGACCTTTGGCGAGAAGCTGCTCGCCGACGAGAGCAAGGCGATCTCGGTCACCGACGAGGCGCAGCTGGCCGGGCTTCCCGACAGCGTGAAGGCCGTCGCCAAGGCCGCGGCGGCCGAGCGCAAGCTGCCGGGCTTCGCGATCGTCAACACGCGCTCGGCGGTCGATCCGGTGCTGACCTACGCGACCGACCGCGCCCTGCGTGAGAAGGTGTGGCGCGCGTTCGTCGATCGCGGCGATAACGGCGATGCCAACGACACGAACGCGACGATCGCGCAGATCGTCAAGCTGCGTGCCGACCGCGCGCATCTGCTCGGGTTCAAGACGCACGCCGACTGGCGGATGCAGGACACGATGGCCAAGACGCCCGCCGCGGCGATGGACCTGATGATGCGTGTCTGGCCCGCCGCCAAGGGACGCGTCGCCGAGGAAGTCGCCGACATGCAGAAGATCGCCGGCACGTCGCTGACGATCGAGCCCTGGGATTACCGCTTCTACCAGGAGAAGGTCCGCAAGAGCCGCTACGATCTCGACCAGGCGCAGCTCAAGCCGTATTTCGAGCTCGGCAACATCATCCAGGGATCGCTCTACGCCGCCAACCGGCTGTACGGGCTGAACTTCAAGGAGATCACCGGCACGGTGCCGGTGTTCGAGCCGAACATGCGTGTGTGGAGCGTGACGGACAAGGCCGGCAAGGATGTCGGGCTGTTCTATCGCGACGATTTCGCGCGGACGGGCAAGCGGTCGGGCGCCTGGGCGAACACCTATCGCGGGCAGCGCGGGCTGGCCCCGGCGCAGCTGGTGCTGTCGTCGAACAACAACAATTTCGCCAAGGGCGCACCTGGCGAGCCGATCCTGATCAGCCTCGACGATGCGCAGACGCTGTTCCACGAATTCGGCCATGCGATCCACGCGATGCTGCAGAACGTCCAGTATCCGGGCCTTGCAGGGACGCCGCGCGACTTCGTCGAATATCCGAGCCAGGTGAACGAGCATTGGCTGCTCACTCGCGACGTGCTCGACAAATATGCGCGGCATTACCAGACCAAGGCGGCGATGCCGCAGGATCTGCTCGACAAGATCGAGAAGTCACGGACGTTCAACCAAGGCTTTGCCACCGCGGAATATCTGTCGTCGGCGATCGTCGACATGAAGATCCACACCGTGGCCAATGGCGTGATCGACCCGGACAAGTTCGAGGCGGCGACGCTCGCCGAGATCGGCATGCCCAAGCAGCTGGTGATGCGGCACCGCGTGCCGCAGTTCCAGCATCTGTTCTCGTCCGACAGCTATTCGGCGGGCTATTACAGCTATCTCTGGTCCGAGACGATGGACGCGGACACGTTCGCTGCGTTCGAGGAGGCGGGCAGCCCCTGGGACAAGCCGACCGCGGACAAGTTCGCAAGGCTCCTGCTGTCGACGGGTAACGAGACCGATCGTGCCGAGGCGTATCGCGCCTTTCGCGGTCGCGACCCGGATGTGAACGCGTTGCTCAAGAAGCGCGGCTTCGCCCCAACCCAAGCCGCACAGGACGCGAACTAATGGCCCCCGATCAGAAGACACGCCTGAAAGCGATCATCGGCGGATCGACCGGCAATCTCGTCGAATGGTTCGACTGGTACGTCTATTCGGCCTTCACGCTCTACTTCGCGCCGCACTTCTTCCCCTCAACCGACCGCACGGCGCAGCTGCTGAGCGCGGCGGCGATCTTTGCCGTCGGCTTTTTGATGCGACCGATCGGCGCGTGGATCATGGGGGTCTATTCGGATCGCCACGGCCGCAAGGCGGGGCTGACCGTTGCGGTGACGCTGATGTGCGCGGGGTCGCTGATCATCGCCTGCACGCCGGGATACGAGACGATCGGCGTGTTCGCGCCGATCATGCTGGTGATCGCACGCCTGATGCAGGGGCTGTCGGTCGGCGGTGAATATGGCGCGTCGGCGACGTATCTGACCGAGATGGCGGGCAAGGATCGCCGCGGGTTCTTCTCGTCGTTTCAGTATGTCACGCTGATCTCGGGACAGCTGCTCGCGATCTGCGTGCTGCTGGTGCTCCAGTCGACGATGAGCGAGGCGGCACTCGATTCCTGGGGCTGGCGCATTCCGTTCGCGATCGGTGCGGTCCTGGCCGTGGTGGTGTTCTACATTCGTCGCGGGCTGGCCGAAACGCAGAGCTTCGAGAATGCCAAGTCCGAGGCGGGCGACGGCAAGCCCAAGTCGGGCTTCCTCCAGCTGATCACCAAGCATCCGCGCGAGACGATGACGGTGATGCTGCTGACGGCAGGCGGCACGCTCGCCTTCTATGCCTACTCCATCTACATGCAGAAGTTCCTGGTGAACACGAGCGGCTTCAGCCGTGAGGTGGCGAGCCAGATCAATGCCGCGACGCTGTTCGTGTTCATGCTGCTCCAGCCGATCGCGGGCGGGCTGTCGGATCGGGTCGGCCGCAAGCCGCTGATGATCGCGTTCGGCATTGCAGGCGTGCTGTTCACCTATCCGATCTTCACTGCGCTCGAGACGGCGACCAACCCGGTCTATGCCGGGTTGCTCGTGATGGCGGCGCTGCTGATCGTGACGGGCTACACCTCGATCAATGCGGTCGTGAAGGCCGAGCTGTTTCCCGCGCATATCCGTGCGCTGGGCGTGGCGTTGCCCTACGCGCTCGCCAACACGCTGTTCGGCGGGACCGCCGAATATGTCGCACTCAAGTTCAAGGATTCCGGGTTCGAGCGCGGCTTCTACTGGTATGTAACCGGCATGATCGCGGTGTCGCTGATCGTGTATCTGCGGATGAAGGATACGCGGACGAACAGCCAGATCGTCGAGGACTAGGGGCTTCGGCCCGCTGGCTTCACAACCTCCGTCATCCTGACGAAAGTCAGGATCCAGAGCCCAATGTCGCAGCATGCGTGGCTCTGGATCCTGGGTCGAGCCCAGGATGACGGGTTTTGGGTGGACGTGTGCGCCCGGCTACGCCTCAGCGCGGGAGTTCGATGATCGCGTCCAGGCCGCCACCGGTGCGGTTGACGAGGCGGATCTCGCCGCCGGCCTCGCGGATGATGGCGCGGGCGAGCGCGAGGCCCAGTCCGATGCCACCGGTCTCACGATTGCGCGACGTTTCCAGCCGGGTGAACGCGTCGAACACGTCGCCCATGCGATCCTCGGGGATCCCGGGTCCTTGATCGGCGACGACGATCGCGACGCGATGCGCATCCGCCTCGACGCGGACCTCCGCCGAAACACCATATTTGACCGCATTCTCGATCAGGTTGCGAACTGCACGTCGGATCAGCGAGGGGCGCAAGTGCATCCGCAGCCGCCCCGCCTCGACGAACGTCACATTGTCACCGATATCGCGGAAATCCTCGACCACCGCGTCGACCAGCGCCGCCAGATCGACATCGGTCGGCGGCTCGCTCGGACGGCCGAGCCGGGCAAGCGACAGGATGTCGTCGAGCGTGCGGTTCATCTCGGCGATCGTGTCCGCCATCCGCGTGCGATCGGTGTCGTCCTCGACCGATTCGATACGAACACGCAGTGCTGCCAGCGGCGTGCGCAGGTCATGGCCGATCGCGCCGAGCATCCGATCCTTCTCGTCGAGCATCGCGGTGACGCGCAGCCGCAGCGCGTTGAATGCGCCGACCAGCGCGGCGACGTCGTCGGGGCCGCGAACCGACAGCGCGATACCCGGCTCGCCCGGCCGGAACGCCTCCGCCGCAGCGCGCAGATCGCGCAACGGGCGCGACATCCGCCGGACGATCCACAGCACCGGCAACAGCACGATGACGTACAGGATCGCGGTCTGGCTCAACAGTGCGAACAGCAGCCGCCAACCCGGCTGCGGCCACGGCGCGGTGATCGCCAGCCACCCGCGGCCCGGCTGTTCGACCGCGATCACCAGCGTGGGGCCCTGCAGGTCGCCCCGCCGGTCGGCGTTGCGACGACCCTCCCGCCGCCGGGACCCGGCATCGTCGTCGGAAACCGGGCGCAGACCGGTATCGATCCGGCCCACCGTCAGCCCTTGGTCGGCAAGCTGGCGACGGAGTTCCGCCGCGACCTCCGGATGCCGCTGATAGGCGAAGGGGGCGAGCGGATTGGCGGTGAGGCGACGGACCCGGCCGCGGTCGGCGGTCAGCGGTCGCCCGGCATGCGCCTCGCGTTCGAGCGCATCGGCAATCCGGGTCGCCACCGGTCGCGTCGCCTGGGCGAGACGGAATTCGGTCCGGTCGCGAAGGATGAGCCCGAAATTGATCGCCTGCGCGACGAACAGGGCGAGTGCGATCAGCAGAGCCATCTGCCCTGCCAGACTGCGCGGCCAGGGCCGGGACGCCGTCACGGGTGCGCGATCACAGGCGGATGACCTCTGCCGCCAGCGTATAGCCGCCGCCCCAGACCGTCTTGATCAGTTCGGGCGTCTTGGCATCCGCCTCGATCTTGCGACGCAGCCGGCTGACCTGGTTGTCGATCGCGCGATCGAACGCGGCGGCCTCGCGCCCCTGGGTCAGATCGAGCAGCTGGTCGCGGGTCAGGACCTGGCGCGGTCGCGTGACGAGCGCGAGCAGCAGGTTGTACTCGCCGGTCGACAACGGCACCGACACGCCTTCGCGGTCGACCAGCGCGCGTTCGCCCGATTTCAGAACCCAGCCGGCAAAGGCGTAGGAATTGGCCTCGGGCGCATGCTGACGTGCGCCGCCCGCGGTGGCGCGGCGCAGGACGACCTTCACCCGCGTCGCGAGTTCGCGCGGCGAGAAAGGCTTCACGACATAATCGTCGGCGCCCATTTCCAGCCCGACGATCCGGTCGGTTTCCTCGGCGCGCGCGGTCAGCAGGATGACCGGCACGTCGCTGGTCGCGGCGATGTGGCGGCACAGGCTCAGCCCGTCCTCGCCCGGCATCATGATGTCGAGGATGACGAGGTCGATCGCATAGGCGGTCAGCCGCGTCCGCGCGGCTTCCGCGTCGCCGGCCTGCGTGACGCGAAATCCCTGCTTGGTCAGATAGGCGGCCAGCGGCTCGCGGATCGAACGCTCGTCATCGACGAGCAACAGATGCGGCATGTCTCCCATGGGGGCGACGTCTAGCATGGTGCGTGTCCAAAGGAAGCGCCGGACGATCGCAGACCGTCCGGCACGCAGGGGCAGGGGGGCGGATTACTGATCGGTGTCGCCGCCCGGCCGGTCCATCCGGTGCCCGCGACCATGGCGCATCGCACGGCGATCGGGCCGCTCGCCCGCGTCGAGCCGTCCGTCATGATTGGCGTCCATCCGGTCGAAACGCTGCCCGGCACGGTCGATGAATTCGGCGCGTGTGAGCACGCCGTCATCGCCGCCGCGCCTGCCGCGCATCATCTGGCCCTTCCTGCCGTCCGCCATGCCTGCGCGCTCGGGCGGGAGCGTCTTGCCGCGTGCCGCCATCCGGGCCTCGCGACGGTCGCGCATCGCTTCGCGCGCCGCGTGGCGTTCGGCGGCGGTCACGATGCCGTCGCCGTCGGCGTCCAATCGGGCGAACTGGGCCTCTGCCTGCGCGACGACTTCGGCGCGGGTGAGGACGCCGTCGCGATCGGTGTCGGCCTGCATCATCGGCCCGCCGCGCATCC
>NZ_JPJC01000058.1:0-27790 GCF_000733135.1 Sphingomonas sp. FUKUSWIS1 | reverse complement strand
TCCCATATGGCTTCCTTCCATTCCAACGAAAGGATCGCACCATCAAACCGTGGGATCAAACACCTAGCCTTGGCTAGCGGCCCAAACCGGGCATATTGAACAAAAATTCTGCCGACACGTATTTCTTGAAAAGGAGTACGATTATGAAACATACGATGTTTGTTATGCTGGCCCTCTCGGTACTCTCTCCAGCCCCGGCTTTTGCTGACGTACCGGGTAAAGGCTGGATCAGCCGCGAGAAAGCGTCTGCTGGCCTCGCCAAGAGGGGCTATAATGTTACCAAGATCGAAGCCGACGATGGGCATTGGGAAGGCGAAGCTGTTCGAAAGGGCATCCGCTACGAGTTCCATGTTAACCCCAAAACCGGCCAGATCACCAAGTTGGAGCGTGATCGCGATTAAGTGAACCACGGTGTTCCACATCCTTGTTTTGGCGCTGCCGGCGATCGTCTGCTCCGTCCAGATCCTGTTACCTTGACAGCACGGCCTCACGGCATCACCTCTAGTTCATGTACGCTCCTGCGACACATCAGCGTTTTCGCGACCACTCAGGCCAGCTCGCCGCACGCGGTTAGCCCGGGCTTTGTCGGTAGATCGCCGCCAAGGTTCGGGCCTTATTCGGAATAATTAGCTCCGGCTGCGCGCGACGCGTCATAGCCTCGAATAAGCGGATACCGCATCATGGATACTCAAGCTGCACAACTAGACGCTCGTCCTGTCATTCACGTCTCGATCGACGAGTGTGATTCCCTCTCTGCACTGGCGTTAAGCGCCCAGCACCGACATCCCCAATCCTCGTCCATGCTTCTGGCCGAGCTCGATCGTGCCGAACTTTACGAGGCGTCTGATATCCTCCCAGAGGCCGTTACGATGAACTCAATCGTCGAATTCTTGGATGAAGAGAGCGGTGTGCGTCGCGTTGTCCGGCTGGTTTACCCTAACGAGGCAGATATCGATGCTGGACGGATTTCGATCCTGACACCAATCGGGGCGGGACTGATCGGTATGTCCGCGGGCCATGCGATCTCTTGGCCGGATCGTGAAGGCCACGTTCGCTCTCTGAGGATCGTCAGCGTTACTCAGCCTGATAAGGGTTTAGGCGCATGATCGAGGAACTGGCCCGTCATCGATGCAGCGGCGACGATGGCACACCTCTTTTCGTGGTAGAACGCTGTCATGTCTTCATGACCCAGGTCGATACTGGCTTACGTCAGTATCGAGGTGCCGCCTGGTTGACGCTGCTCGATGGCGAGCCTGTTCGCTACATTGATGCGCGAACGTTCGAGGTCGTCGCGAGCGGTGAACTGATCGCCCATGATCCCGCAACGTGTGATTGCGCGCCAGCGGTCGAGGTGTTCACACGAGACGGTCGGCGCGAGGGACGGGACGCGAGCATCTAGTTCTGCCGCTCAGACATGACATCGATCATCGCGTCGACAAGCTGCGCTGCGTCGTCGCGATTCTAGCGTAACGGCAAAAAGCGGTTAACGCTTTACCGCACGTCGAGCAGTGCCGCTTTTCACACCCGTTCCGCTCAGGGCAGTGCTAGCCGCGCGCAAAAGAATCCGTCGCGCAGCAAAGCTTGCCGGCACTGTCTGCGATCCAAAGCGCTGCGCGAACCCCTCTCGCCAAAGCCTCGACGCTACAACATGAACCTCCTCGCGAGTTGGCGAGCGCTCATCATTAATGCAGGCGGTGATCGCTGGGTACAATTGAGGCATAAGAACGGCTTCTGTCGGTGCGATTGGCTCACTAGGCCAAAGGTCAACACCTTGCTCGCACCGGCGTTTTAGAGCTTGCCTGCGTTGCCGGCGCCAAGCGCGGCCCGCGAACCAGAGGGGTACTGCGGCAACTACCGCAAACGTCAAAGTCATCTCAAGGAACTGACTCTTCGGTAACTCACCAAATAAGCCTAGCACCAGAAAAATCAGAATAGCGGGGGCGCCCCATTCCGGATGCAGCGCGAGCCGAAAAACGTACCACAGTAACCAGCAAAGCAACGCCGCGGCCGCCAGGCTGCCTACGATTAGGCCGATTGCTCCGGCCGCAATGAGGATCAACTGCATGCGCCGACTCCTTCCCGCATTATATATCGCATTACGATAAACATTGCAATTGGAACCTCTTACGAACTCGATCAATCGACACGCGCGAGTAGCTCGGCCAGCATAGGCCTAAGCCGTATAATCTCCTCGCGATGCGTCTCCGAGAGCTGTTTCAGAAGCGTTTGTGCTTTCTGCGTCAATTCAAGGAGAGCCTGTCGGCCGTCGTCCGGCGATGGCCTACGTATTACCAAGCCCAGCGTTTCGAGACGATCGATCAACCCGGTCGCGCTGTGCGGTTTCAAGGCCAGACGCTCCGCGACGTAGCCCACGCTCACGTTCGCGGAGGCAGCCCCCCGGATCGCGAGCAGCGCCTGGTGTTGCTGAGGCTTCAAGCCGCAGCTAGCCGCGCCTCGTTCACTGAACACCAGAAACTGACGAAGCGCATAACGGAAGTCTGCAAGCGCCGCATAGTCGGCGTCGGCTAACTCATTCCGATCAATCATCACTCATATCCCAGGCGTTGAAGTATATCGTGGCACGATATAGTGATCGCCCTTTCTGAACCGGCGAGAGTGCATGACGGCTTCCACCATCAACATCCCAAAGCCCAAACGGCTTGCCGATCATAGCGCCGACTGGCGAATGATCATGCTCGCTGGAGCAGCGGTCGTGGTCGGCACGGGCGCAGCGTTCGGTGCCTGGATCCTCTTAAAGCTGATCGCATTTGCCACCAACCTGTTCTGGTTCGGCAGGATATCGGCCGCGCCCGCTGAAATCATGGACGCGAACGTTGGCCTTGCGGTGGTCGCGATACCGGTCATCGGTAGTCTTCTGATCGGCCTGATGGCGCGTTTCGGCTCGGAGAAGATCAAAGGGCACGGCATTCCGGAAGCAATCGAGGCCATTCTATACGGCGAAAGTCGCCTGTCGCTCAAGGTTGCGGTCCTTAAACCACTTTCCTCGGCGATCTCGATCGGCAGTGGAGGTCCGTTCGGGGCCGAAGGTCCGATCATAATGACCGGCGGTGCGATCGGATCGCTCTTCGCGCAATGCTTCCACCTAAGCGCGGCCGAGCGGAAGACCCTGCTGGTCGCAGGCGCCGCAGCGGGAATGACCGGCATCTTCGGCACGCCCATCGCCGCTATCTTGCTAGCGATCGAGGTTCTGCTGTTTGAGTGGAAGCCCCGCAGCTTCGTGCCTGTAGTTGTCGGAACGCTGGTAGCGTTTGCCTGGCGGCCCCTGCTGCTGGGAGCTGGACCGATCTTCCCGTTCGCAGCGGCTCCCGTGCAGGCGTGGTGGCCTACGGAGGGATTAGCCCTCGGGATAGGTGTTTTGGTTGGGCTGGAGGCAGCGTTGCTGTCGGCGATGCTCTACCGGGTCGAGGATGCGTTCCACCGGTTGCCGGTGCATTGGATGTGGTGGCCAGCGTTGGGTGGCATCGTCGTTGGGGTCGGGGGTCTGATCGATGCTCGTGTTCTTGGTGCGGGCTACGCGAACATCCAGGCGCTGCTCGACGGATCATTGGCGGTGCGGGTCATCCTCGCGTTGTTGGTTGTGAAGGCAATCGTCTGGCTGGTCGCGCTGGGATCGGGAACGTCGGGCGGCGTTCTCGCGCCATTGCTAATCATGGGTGGCGCCTTGGGTGCCCTGCTCGGGCAGTTTCTGCCCGGGTCGGTAGGTTTCTGGGCAATGATCGGCATGGCCGCCATGATGAGTGGGGCCATGCGTGCTCCACTGACCGGTGCACTTTTTGCAGTCGAACTGACCGGACATTTTGATGCCTTGCCGGCGACGATCGCAGCAGCGACGGGAGCCTATGCGATTAGTGTCCTGGTAATGCGTCGGTCGATACTCACCGAGAAAATCGCCCGTCGTGGTCGTCACATTCTCCAGGAATACACAGTTGATCCGTACGAGTTCCTCCAAGCAGAACAGGTGATGACACCCGACCCCGCCGTGTTGTCGGGAACCATGTCGATCAAGGATGCAGTCGCCTATTTTGCCGACGACGCGACGCACCGAACATATCCGGTGGTGGACGAGGGCGGGCGACTGGTCGCAATGGTGTCCCGGGCCGATGCGCTTCGCTGGCAGGTAGACGGCGAGCTACCCGACACCTCGATAGGCGAGGCGCTATCCGATTCATCGCAGCCGACCGCTTACCCTCACTCACCGATCGGCGGAGTTGCTGACTTGATGGTCGAGAGTGGTGTTGGACGTATCCCCATTGTCGAGGTCGGCACCAATCGGGTGGTTGGCATCCTCTCGCGACACGATCTGCTCAAAGTCCGAAGCGCCCGCAAACGCGCAGAGATCGACCGAACATAGCCAAAACTGGCGCTACGAATTCCCTATAAAAGTTAGATTGTTCGGGGTCAGGTGAACTGAAAAATGAAGCTGTCATTCTCTTTTGTACCTATTCTCGCTGGCGCGACATTGCGAGACCGCCTCTTCGCGTGCGTCGGTGCATTGATCGGCGTTGCGCTTACCAGCCTCGTGAGCGCCATGGCTCTGCACGACTGGGCATCGCTCCCGTTGCTGGTGGCGCCGATCGGCGCCTCCGCGGTGCTGGTCTTCGCTGTCCCAGCGAGCCCGTTGGCCCAACCCTGGTCGGTGTTGGGCGGTAACGTCGTATCAGCATTGGTCGGCGTAGCAGCGGCTCGCTTCGTGCCTGTACCGTATCTGGCCGTTGGGGTTGCCGTAGGTGGGGCAATCTTCGCCATGTCGCTGCTTCGCTGTTTGCATCCGCCCGGTGGAGCGGCTGCACTGACGGCCGTGATCGGTGGGCCAGCCGTGCTAGGAGCTGGTTACGCGTTCCCGTTCGTGCCGGTCGGAGTCAATTCTCTTATCTTGATCCTTGTCGGCATCGCTTTCCATAAGGCCTCGGGGCATTCCTATCCTCACCGCCCGATCCCAATCGTCGGCCACGAGCTGACCGCATCCGGATTGGGCGTGCCGCATCCCGCAGATATCGACCTTGCACTCGCCGACCTCGGCGAGACCTTCGATGTAAGTCGGGAAGATCTTGACCTGCTGTTTCGACGGGTCGAATTTCACGCGGCTAGGCGAGCAACAAGATAACCGGGGCAGAGGGGATAATGCGACCGCCATGGCGGTTGGTACACTGATGAACGCTCGTGGTCTTATGGAGCTCATCACCACCAACATTGGTTTGCAAAAGGGCATAATTGGCCCTGCGCTGTTCTTGATGCTCAATATTATAGCTATCGTCACAACATCGATGGCGTCGCCATTGTTTGAAGATGTGCCTGTACTCGGCGCCTCCTGGATACCGCCGGACGAAACCTCCGACCAAGCCGAAGCTCGGGACGCTGCTACCGGTTATCGACGGGATTCTGGCAGCCGACCGCGAGGCTCCGGGCAAGCAGCAGCATACGGCCAAGCGGATCTTTGAGCGTCTTCGCGACGAGCATGGATATACGGGCGGCTACACGATGGTGAAGGACCATGTGCGGCTGTGCAGGGCGCGCGGGCGCGAGACCTTCGTGCCGCTGGCACACCCGCCGGGGCATGCGCAGGTCGACTTTGGCGAAGCGGTCGCTGTCGTCGGCGGAGAGCGGATGAAGATCCACTATTTCTGCATGTCGCTGCCGCAGTCGGATGCCTGCTTCTTCAAGGCGTATCCGCGCGAGACGACTGAGGCGTTTCTTGACGGGCACGTGTCGGCATTCGCGTTCTTCGGGGGCGTGCCGCTGTCCATCCTCTACGACAACACAACCATCGCCGTGGCAAAGATCTGCGGCGATGGAACGCGCGAGCGCACCCGCGCCTTCACCGAGTTGGTCAGCCACTACCTGTTTCAGGACCGTTTTGCGCGTCCAGCGCGAGGCAACGACAAAGGCAAGGTCGAGGGGCTGGTGAAGTTTGCGCGCAACAACTTCATGGTGCCCGTGCCGGTCGCTGCCAATTTCGATGTCCTGAACGCCAGGTTCGAGGAGTCCTGCCGCACGCGCCAGGGCGAGCATGCCGGTCAGCACGCGCAGACCATCGCCGAGCGGCTGGCGGCAGACGTATCGGCATTGCGCACGCTGCCGTCCGTACCACTGGAGCCATGCGAGAAACGCGCGGCGCGCGTGTCGTCGACCGCGATGGTGCGCTACCGGACCAACGACTATTCGGTACCGACCGCGTACGGCTACCGCGACGTGATGGTAGGCGAATGGCAGACCTCGCCTTATCAGGCTAAAGGCTCGAAAATGATCCGCGACACACTTTCCAAACTCAAGGCTTGGTTTTCACCCGCCGTCCCGAGCACCGCTGCAAAGCCAGTTGCCAAAGGCAAGAGCAGTCCGGCGCGCACCCAACCTACGAGGGCCGCCAAGACGATCAAGCGGAGGGCGCAGAGACAAGCCAGAGCGCGCAATCGCTAGACCCGCCTGTACCCGGAGCCCCGTCCTTAGGGACCGCCTTACGCTTCGGGCATGGGATCAGGCGACCTTGCATCAATCAATGAGGCGATTTCGGTTTCATCGATTGTGCGATTTTCCCAAGTGTCTTCCACCACGATTGAGTTTTCGTCGTCGCGCATTGCGATCATTTCGGCAGCGGTAGCGAGCGCTTCATCAAAGCTGTTTCGATGAACTCCCAGCGTGGACATTTCGCCGTCTTTACGGATTACGTAACGCATTGATTTAGCTCCTGTTGATTGGGGGCACTAACCCAACCGAACGGGAATGCCTAAGACCTTCCTTTTCGAGAGAGGCCGCTGCGCCAGGCGACGTCGGCTAACGCCATCTGCCCTCCCAAATACCGGACGGTCTGCTTTCCTTCCCACAATGGCCGTTCGGCAAGCAATTGATCGGAAACCCGATCTGAAACACCACTGTGCGACAAACAGGTGTTTTGCGTCACCCGAGCCGGCCTGCCGACGCTGATTGTATATCTAGGTCCGTTCAATGTACCGGCTCCTAATGGTAGCGACGAACATACGAGGCCAGGCGTGCCATCACCCAAGATAACTCGCTTCGACGCTGTATCGTGGATCGGGATGCATCCTGGAACGATCGGCTTATGGATATCTGACTGTAATCCTTGAACCTTCGATAGGTTCGCCCATACCCGTTTCACTGTTCAACAACTGAAAGGAGGTGATCGAATGTCTCATTGTTACACGCCGCTCGTGGCAAACCTGATGAGTGCGACCCCCGCTGGCGGGGCTGTCCAGCTCTAAGGCTTAAGCCAGTAGTGGCTGACAATGGAAAAGGCCGCCCCTCCCGGGGCGGCCTTTTGTTTTTTACCTCATGAGCACGGCTCATAAAGCCAGGCGTTGACGCCTGGCTTTCGACCAAGCGCCAATCCTCACGACTGACTATTCGGCGTCTGCGGTTGCTGCGGGCTTCGCGCTGCGACGCGGCTTGGCAGGAGCAGGTGCGGGCGCAGGCTCTTCAGCCTTCTGAACGGTCTGGCCAGGCTTACGGCCGAGGCCGATCTTCTTAGCCATGGCGCGACGGCTCTCGCTGTAGGTTTCCGCAACCATGGGATAATCCGCCTTGAGATTATACCGTTCGCGGTACTCGGCCGGGGTCATTCCATTGGTAGCGAGGTGACGACGCAGCGTCTTGTAAGGCTTGCCGTCAATCATGCTGATGATGTGATCCTTACTGGCAAGCGACTTCCGCGCGGTTACCGCAGGCGTGTACTCTGGTGCAGGCGCTTCCGGAGCATCTACGCTCTGTTTACCGCTCAGCTTCGCCACAGCCGCATGCATAGACTGCAAAAACGCAGGAACGTCGTCTGCTGAAGTCCGCGTATTCGGGTTGCCCAGCCATGCAATGGTCAGTTCGGTTGCAAGTTCGACCGCATTGGTATCATCCGTCATCAATTTCTTCCGTAAATAGGTGAGAGCGCTTTGAGGATCGCCGCTAGATAATAGCTGGGTCATCACAGGCAATACTTAATCGAACAATACCATTGAGCTAAACCGAGGGATCCAAAACGGCAAGGAGAGGAAAGGGGGAAGGGAGATGGTGTCCGAAAATGGTCGGATGCTCAGAAACGAAGGGTGATTTCCCATGATCCAGTCCGTGAAACTCTCGAAGCTCCGCCTCTCAGCCAGCAACGTCCGCACCGCCCCCGATGAATCGCTGCAGATCGAGCCGTTCGCAGCCGACCTCGAAGCCCGCGGCGTCCTCCAGAACCTGCTCGTTACGCCGGTCTCGCGGCCACGCGGGACGTTCGAGGTATTCGATGGTGGCCGGCGCTGGCGTGCGCTCAACATGCTGGTCGCTCGCGGCGTCATCAACCCCGACAAGTATGACGTGCCGGTGCGCGTCCTGAAGGGTGACGATGCCGAACTGACCGAAACCTCGCTCGCGGTCAGCTTCCATCACATGAAGCTCAGCCCGGCCGAGGAATGCCGCGCCTTCCAGCACTTCCTGAACGGCAGCACCGATATCGACGCTGTCGCCAAGCGCTTTGGCGTTACCCGCCGCTTCATCGACGGTCGCCTCCGCCTGGCCGATCTTGCCGAGCCGATCTTCTCTGCTCTCGCGAACGGCGAACTGACCCTCGACATGGCCAAGGCATACGCCTCGACCGGCAGTCACGAGCGTCAGTTGCGCGTCTGGCAAACCTATAGCTCGATGGTTCACTACAACGCCGATGCCATCCGCCGCATCATCGCCAACGACACGATGCGGGCCAACGATCCGATCGCGCTCCTGGTCGGCGTCGAATCCTATGAGGCCGCAGGCGGCGTCGTCGACCGCGACCTGTTCAGCAACGCCGGCGAGCGCTGGACCAACCCCGAGATCGCACAGACCCTCGCGGCCGCGATGATGGAAGCGGAAGCCAAGCGTATCGGCGAGGAACGCGGTCTTGCGTGGATCCGGCCTGTCGCCAGCCACAGCACCTGGGATGCGGCCCGCAGCCTCCACCGCATCGCCCTGCCGGTCCAGCCGATGTCGCCGGCCGAGGCACAGCGCGTAGACGAGATCGAGCAGCGCATGAGCGAACTGCAGCAGGAGATGGAGAACGACGAGCTCACCGAAGAGGCGTTCACCGCTTGCGATGCAGAGCATGATGCGCTTGGCGAGGAACTCGAAGCGCTGCAACGTCGCCCCTCGGTACTCCCCGCTGAACTCGTGTCGCGGGTCGGCGCGTTTCTGACGCTGTCGCAGACCGGTACGATGGTCCTGGATGAGACCTATTACAGCGAAACGCCGATCCGCGTGACGGTGGTCGAGCCGGAACCGGTCGAAGGAGGTAACGGGGAGACCGACGAGACGGACGACGGGGTTGACGACGGCGAGGGCGAGGGCTCGGAACGGGTCCGGGCGGAGCCGACTTTCCGCATCGAGGAAGGCGCGGCGACGCCGGTGACGGCAGGCAGTCCCAAGGAGGTCGACCCCGATAACGCAGCGCCGGGCGGCAAGGCACTCAGCCAGGTTCTGAGCGACCAGCTCGCGATGCAGCGTCGCGATGTTCTGGCGGCGTCGTTGATCGCCAGTCCCGGCCTGGCACTGGACTATATGCTGTTCGCCATGGTGGATGCGCGGCGTGGCACCTCCTCGAACGACGGCACGACGATCAGCGCCCATGCCCCGCAGGATCCGATCCTGTCGACCAACATGCCGGGATCGCGCGCGCGCGACTACCTCGCCGAGGTACGGGACGGGCTCGATGAATCGTGGGGCGAGTCCGACAACAAGGTCATGCGGTTCGAGGCATTCCGCGCGCTCGGCGACGAGGTGAAGAGCGCATGGCTGGCGTACATCGTCGCGACGTCGCTGGAGGCCAAGGAGTCCTACGGCTCCAATCGCCAGAACCCGCTCCACGGCCGCATGGCCAGCATCCTCGAGGTCGATGTCGCCAGCTGGTGGCGCCCGACGTCGGAGAACTTCTTCGACCGGGTTTCCAAGGGGTCGTTGATCTCGCTGCTTCACGAGGTCGGAGGCCCAGCGCTGTCGAGCCGCCACGCGAGCGAGAAGAAGACCGAGATCTCGGCATCCTGCCAGAAGCTCTTCGCTGGCGAAGCGATCGTCGAGACCGACGTCAAGGAAGCTGCCCTGAAGTGGGTGCCGACCGCGATGCGCTTCAGCGACACTGTCGTCGCGGGTGAGAGCGAAGACGAAGGCGGGCAGGGCGATCTCGCGGACCTGATCGAGGCGGACAGCGACGACACCGGCGAGGACGATCTTGCCGCCTTGGTCGGTGACGGCCCGGACGATATCGGGACGGACGGGGTCGAGACGAATGGCAGCGCCCAGATCGAACTCGCTCACCAGAACGATGACCATGTGAACGAGATCGTCGCGGCCGAATAGCGGCACGACGGTTCAATTCTGAGCAGCCTCACTGCCGGCCCGCGACCTCGCGGTGCCGGCAGTGCCTTTTCCTCACCGCTAACGAGGACAGCGTCATGACCGCTACAACCCGCGACATTGCGGCCGACATCACCGCCGCCATCATCGCACGGCTCGAAGCCGGGACCCTGCCGTGGCAACGCTCCTGGTCGGTTACCGGCGAGGGCGGCAGGCCACTGCGCCATGAGGGCGTTCCGTACACCGGAATAAACGCCCTATGGCTCTGGGCGACCGCCGACACCTACGGCTATCGCAGCCGCTACTGGATGACCGCCCGTCAGGCCCGCGAACTGGGCGGCGAGATCAACCGCGATGCCAGACCGTCTTTCTCCGTCTATGCCTCGACCTTCCGCAAGGCCGGAATGCCCAATCTGCTCGGTGCGACCGCTGACCAGATGATCCGCTTTCTGCGTTCCTATGTCGTCTTCAATGCCGACGAAATCGTTGGCCTGCCGGACTATTACTACCCGCGCGAGGTCGCACCGACCCCTTTGCTGATCTCAGAACGGCAGGATCGAATCGACGCCTTCTTTGGCGGTATTCCGGCCAAGGTCCGTCATGGTGGTGACCGCGCCTTCTTCCACCCAACCTTTGACTACATCGCTTATCTGAACAGTCAATGTGTCTCACAAGCGATTTAAGCAGACGTATGGCACACATTAAGTCGCGTGATTAAACGAAATGAAAGCGATCGCGAGAGTCGCAAAGCGCTACTGCACTTTGCGACTCTCGCGATCGTAACCGCCGTTAGGCGGCTGACATGGAGCATCTGTTCACGTCGAAATGATGAGTTACGAACGCGCACAGCGGGGGTTTTTCGGCATGAAAATCTCTCTGATGACGACCGGTGCATCGGTTACAGATGGCTTATGATACCTTGACGAGTGATTCCACAATTCTTGTCGGTCGGCGAGATGGGCGAGGTTGTCGTGTAATTCGAGGGACTAATTTTCATACAGCAATGTCGTCCACGGCTGTAACAGGCGACGAAACAGTCACCTAGAACGCGTACGCAGCCCCTTGCTTCACCATCATAGCCGCGCGACAACACTCTCAGGGTCTTTGGCCCCGGCTGGACTAAAGTTGGGCGTCATATCACGATGGCTGAAGGAACGTCATGGACGATCGAGTTAAGTCAAGTGGTCGGCCGTCACGAGGCACGTTGGGGACGGTTTACGCACGAATCACGGCGGGTAGGTACCAGACCTTGCAGCATATTCGTGAGGACAAGGGGTGGTCGCTTGTAACGGCTATTGAGCGCGCAGTTGATGCTCTGGCTAAGCAAGAGGGCTATTATAAACATAAGGACTAGGGTGCATGTCAAACCGCACAGTCTATTGCCTGACCTTGCCCCTGCCTGACGTCTCCCTTGGCTGATAGGAATCCATCAGCAGAGGGATATTCGCATGAAGGACGGAGTGAGGGCGCGCTACACGCTTGAGTTTAAACAGGAAGCAGTGCGGTTGATGCGGGGCGGAGAGACGCTGGCGTCAGCGGCGCGGACGCTGGGCGTGTCTGCGCAATCGCTGGATAACTGGGTAAAAGCAGAGGCTGCAGGTCGTCTCCGGGACGTTCGGGGCAAGGATCTGACTGCCGAACAGATGGAGATTGCGCGGCTGAAGGCGGAGCTGTCGCGGGTGCGCATGGAGCGCGACATCTTAAAAAAAGCGACGGCGTACTTCGCGAGGGAGTCGCGGTGAGGTACGCCTTTATCGGGCGACATCGCGATATCTGGCCTATCGTAGTCCAGTGCCGCGTCTTGCAGGTCAGCGCCAGCGGCTATCACCAGCACCAATTACGCCACGCCGCAGATGGCGGGCCGAACCAGCCAAACCGCCAGCTCAGCGACACGGCACTGGCGGTTCACATCAAAGCGGTCTTCACCGTGATGAAGGGGGCCTATGGCTGGCCTAGGATATGGCGTGAGCATGCCACGCGGCGCATCCGGGCGGGCAAGGAGCGCGTTCGCAAAATGATGAAGGCCTGCGGCCTGCGCGCGCCTGGCAAGCGGCAGTTCAAGGCAACCACGAACAGCGCACATGATCTGCCGGTGGCGCCGAACCTGCTGGCGCGTAATTTCACCGTAGATGCGCCAAACGAGGTATGGACGGGCGATATCACCTACATCTGGACCGAAGAGGGCTGGCTCTACCTTGCCGTGGTGATCGACCTGTTCAACCGGCAGGTGGTCGGCTTTGCGATGGGCAAGCGCATGACCCGGACGCTGGTAATGGATGTGTTGCGTATGGCCTGGTTTCGGCGCCATCCCGCGCCGGGCCTGATCTTCCAATCCGATCGCGGCAGCCAACATGCCAGCAACGATTACCGGAAGCTCGTCGCTGCGTTTAAGATGACTAGCTCGATGAGCCGCAAAGGCGATTGCTGGGACAACGCCGTGACCGAGACGCTGTTCGGCTCGCTAAAGGTCGAGCGGCTCCATGGCATGCGCTTCGACACGCGGCGCCTGGCCAAGGTGGAGGTGATGAACTGGATCGCCTTCTACAACCATCGACGGCTTCATTCGACGCTGGGTTATACCAGTCCGATGGCCTTCGAACAGAAATGGCTTGCCCGGCAAATTAGCTTGGCAGCATGGCCTTCACGTCAAGGGAGACGTGTGACGGGGGCAAGGTCAGTGGTGGAAAGCTGCCGTTAGCAATCCCCATCTTGCTACCCTGATTGAACTCAGCAGGGCATTATAGTCAGCCAAGAAATCCGCTACATCGGTATATCAGCCAGCCAACCACGCTGGCCAAAACCGGAAGGCCAAGCACCAATGCAAAGAGGGTAAGGGCCCATTTTAGACTTTTAACTTACTAAACTTCCACAATGGACACCATCTTGGTCAAGTCGGTATTCTTTTGTCAAAGTAGGATAGGTCTTGCAGGGCCTGTTGGGTCAAGTCGTAAAACCTTATTGCGTCAACGGCTGTTACATTATCAAGGTGTACCGCTTCATTCCGGAGCTTGAGCATGGCATAAAGGTTTTGATACGTCGCACCTCCAATTATCCCACTCTTTACAAAGCTACGTAGCAGGGCGTCGGTGCTTTTAGGAACTTTTCCGCCAGCTGACGCGCCGATAAGCTCTTCGCGGTTCCCTGCAATAGTCCGCAGCTTTTTCTCGACAGGCTTCCAAGCATCGAGAATAGCCGCCTCTGGACTTACAGACACGAGGCTTTGGTAACGCTGGTCGACGGAACTAAACAACGGATCGTGTTTCCATTCATCGGAACGACCTATTGCGTCGACATGATCTTGCGTGGTCACGGGGGCCGGGCCAACGAGCGCCGCGGCTTCGATCTTATCTAGTTGGTCAGTGAAGTCGGCAGATTTATCGCCCCACGTCACCTTACGAATCTTCGCAAGCAAGCGGCTGATCTGAGAACGAAATACACAGGCGATCACAACTGCGGCCACAGGCCATGCCAGGGAGCCCGTCATGTCCGCGATGAATTCTAGCGCGTCCATAGTGTCATGGACCTCCGCAACTTTTTCTACTGCCACTTCCCGGCTCCCTTTCATGGCATGATAGGGAGACCGGCCCTGCAGTAAAGACTGCACGAAGCCGGTGATGCTGATGGGACATTAAGGGGTCACGACACGAAAGTGAGTTTTGCGTACGCTAGGCGCGAACGAATGCTGAACGACCGGGTTTGGTGGATAGCGGACGTTACCTTACGAGCGGCCTATTCCGCAGGCTGACGGTATTCGAGCGGAATAGGCTTGAAGATAGCAGCTGACGCGCATCCTAAAACCAGACCAGTCAGGACTAACGGGCTGAAGGTAGCGTTGCCTCGGATCATCTCAATCGCACCGGTCACGGCAAGCCAGGTGACAACCAGCAGAAACAGCCTCTCGAAGAACATTCGTAGTCGTGGATGCATCCGGTTTTTCAGCCGCGTGGTCCAACTCGACATTGATAGCTCCCGTTCAGGCGAGGTCATGTCATACGCCGGCCACGTCCGCAATTGGGCGGAAGCGGAATGGCCGGAATTGGTGGATTGCGGACCGTCCGCTATTGGGAAGCAGATGGCGTTAGCGGACGTCGCCTGATGCTGCGGCCTTTCTCAAAAAGGATCGAGAAATGGGAATGGTCGGCAACCCACAAGCTAACTGTCCAGCGGGAAGCCAGAATGGTCAGTGCCTCTAATTTATCGGAGTCACGATAAACTCTTCAACTTTCCCTTTTGGGCCGGGTTCTGCCCGCAGCGAAACTCCAAGCTTTCGACTATCGAGATCAAATAAGAATTGCTCACTTGTGAACCCACCGCGAATGTCGGATTGTACCTGTATCACGCTTTTAGGCTCACCAAGCGGTGCGAGACTTGAATAGTATTTTAAAGTCATTTCAGGTGAAAAGTAGGAGTTTCCATTCAATGTGAAAATGCTACGGTCAAGCGTCCCGGATCGCACCATATTGTAAATCATGCGGGCTCGATCAACACCGCTGCTGTTGGCAAACAATTGCTGCTCAATTGCATCTGCGATGGATATTTGCGCGTTGCCGAAATCGGCATTGTCCGCGACGACGATCGCGGCGTGATCGTCAGGATAGATCCTATTCTCGGTAAGGAACCCGACAAGACCTCCCCCATGCGCAATGACACGATGCCCGTTTGTGTACGCCACGGTGACACCGAGGCCGTAGTTTGTGCCAACCCCATTCGACAAAACGGTTTCACGTTCCTGCGCCTTGTAGGCTACGTCCGACATCAGGCTGCGATTAATTACAGATATATCCCAGCGCGCTAAGTCGGCCGCAGTCATTGCGAACTGGCCTGCCGCGAAAGACCAATTAGCTGCGACCGGTTGGGCGGCACGGATTGGACCAAGTGCATCTCGGGTAAACCCTTGCGGATCAGCGTCGTTTAGTCCGGAGTCGATTTCAACTGGCCTTAGGCCGAGACGCGCGAACACGTGAGTTTGTAAATAGCTTGCGAGCGATCGCCCAGATACTATTTCGACAATCCGACCCGCCGCGACGTAGCCAGTGTTAGAGTATTGCCATCGCGTACCGGGCTCGAAGTCGAGCGGCAGTTTTGCCCAACGACTTAGTATTTCATCAGGGGTTGTTGCCCTTTTCATATCCGTAAATGCATAATCCTGCGGCCAGTAGTCTCGATATCCGGCTGTGTGATCGAGCAACTGCCGGATCGTTACATCATTAGCTCTCGTAAGGTCGGGTAGGTATTTGGACACCCTATCGTCCAGAGACAGTTTGCCTTCGTCAGCGAGGATTAAGATCGCAGACGCGGTAAATTGCTTGGAGACTGAGCCTATCGAGTAGCGAGCATCCGTGCGGGCCGGCTGGCCTTCGCGTTGGAAGCCATATGCCTTGGAGTAAACAAGCTTCCCGTCCCGAACGATAGCAATCGAAGCGGCCGGCACCCCGCTGTCGGCGAGTGCCCTGGTAGCTGCGGTATCAATAGCATTGATTTGATCGTGTGAGAGGGACTGACCGCTACACGGTGCCGTAGCAAGAGCGACAAGCCCGACAGAAAACGAGAAAATTACAGGCCAGCTAAACATCAGGGCACCCTCTCATCCAATCTTTTGTTCAATATCACTTCGAAACGATATGTCAGGTTGCCGCTTGAATGAACGGAAGCGGGCAATCTTTCTCGATTATTGCCATCCGGGTTTTGGCCTCACGGCATACAGGCTGCCGGTCCGGCTTTGAACTTTCCCGATTGGGAAGGTCCAGCGGGAAAGGCGTGGTGCGGCAATGGTTTCGTCGTCGCCGAACGAGCCGCTTTCTCAAAATCTGTTTCCAATTGGGTTTGCCGAAATTGCCTGCCGGACATGGAAAACGGGAATCTGATTATGGCTCGAACGTCAGGTTTCAGGATCTTGCGCGTACAGACTGAACGACCGGGTTTGGGCGTTCCGCCCGATCCGGCTTTCTCGCGAGGGATCCTATTTCGAGAAGCGAAGTTATACGCGCCGCGCCGCAAAAGGGGTTCCATTTGCAACGCTGGAACTGCCCGTTGCCAGACATTGCTGAAATCGCGCAGGTCAGTAATAGTTAGACGGCTTGCCGTCATGTGAAGGGTACCCGTGAAAATCTTATATGGATGCCTGGTTTTGGGCCTCACAGCGTCCTTAGCGTCAGCTGACACGCTTCCTGCGGCTAAAACGCCGGAGGTCGTAAAGGGCGTCCAGTCTTGCCTTGCAGCGGTTGATAGTCATCAGGTGAATGTTGAAAATCTGAAGAAAGATGGGTGGAGCGCAGTGTCAGCTTCCGAGGCTGGAAAGCCGGTGGGGTTGCCGATACCTCTATTGTCTAAGGGCAGTCTTTTACTTCTTCATAAATCCGACGCAGAAACTCCAATCTGCGCGGTTATGGCAAAGGTTCCTAATGTCTCTGCCGTTCGTGATATTGCAAACTCGATTGATATCGCTCTTAAGATCAACCGGAAGATAAAAGATGGTAAGCCCATACCGGCCTATTGGTTTCCCACCGAACACGTTGTTGAACTTGCAACAACAGGTAGCGTCGAGGCACCAGGCGTTCGGATCGTCGTGGGATATCGTAAATAACTTGCGGTTAATACTTGATCATTGACGACTAGTGCCTACTAAGATATACAATCGCCTTCGGTCTTGATAAAAAGAGCTCAAAAAAGACTTGCATCAACGCAGCGGCGCAAAGCGACCAGCAGCTGATGCCCGATTGTGTTGAAAAAGTCGGCCTTGCAGTAGTGTCGGCGGTCTGATTCAATCTTCGCCAGGTGAGCGGAGACGGGCCGATGATGGGCGAGCGGACGGTAGCGCAGGAAGCGCTGTTCTACAGCTTCAGTCTGGAGCGGCATGTGCCGGCGGACCACATGCTCCGCTCGATCGACCGGTTCGTCGACCTGTCGGGCATCCGCGAACATCTGAAGCCGTTCTACAGCGAGATGGGACGGCCATCGATCGACCCCGAGCTGATGATCCGCATGCTCATCATCGGCTACTGCATGGGGATCCGTTCCGAGCGCCGGTTGTGCGACGAGGTGCATCTGAACCTGGCCTATCGCTGGTTCTGCCGGCTTGGCCTGGAGGGCGACGTACCCGACCATTCCACCTTCTCGAAGAACCGCCATGGCCGTTTCCGCGACAGCGACCTGCTGCGCCGGCTTTTCGAAACGACGGTCGAGCGCTGCATGGCCGAGGGTCTGGTCGGTGGCGAAGGCTTCGCTGTCGATGCGAGCCTCATCCGGGCCGATGCCAATCGTCAGACTGGCGGCCCGGGTAGCGAGGGTCTGCCGCCCGACGCCAACGCGCGTGCCGTTCGCGAGTATCTTGCCGTCCTCGACGATGCCGCATTCGGGGCGGCCACGCCGGTGGTGCCGAAGTTTCTGGCGCCGGCGGATCCGGCGTCGCGCTGGACCTGTGCGCATGGCGGGCAGGCCTATTACGCCTACTCGACCAACTACCTCATCGATCTCGACCATGCCGTCATCATGGACGTGGAGCCGAGCACCGCGATCCGGCAGGCCGAAGTGACCGCCTGCAAACGGATGATCGAGCGCGTGCAGGACCGTTTCGGCGTCTGGCCCGAACGACTGGCAGCGGACACGGGGTATGGCTCGGCCGAGATGCTCGCATGGCTCGTCCACGATCGCGACATCCACCCGCACATCCCCGTGTTCGACAAGTCGGCCCGCCGCGACGGCACCTTCGCGCGGGCGGACTTCCGCTATGACCTGGGCGACGACAGCTATGTCTGTCCTGCCGGCAATCGCCTGCGCCCTCGCAACCGCAACTTCACGCAGTCCCGCGGCGATGTCGGCCAGGACGGCTTCATCCGCTATCGCGCCCGCCAGCAGGACTGCGCCGGCTGCGACCTGCGGCAACGCTGCACGCCCAACGTGCCGGCCCGCAAGGTCACGCGCTCCATCCACGAAGGCGCTCGTGACCTGGCCCGCGATATTGCCACCACCGACGCCTATGTGACCTCCCGCCGCCAGCGGAAGAAAGTCGAGATGCTGTTTGCGCACCTCAAACGCATCCTGAAGCTGGATCGATTGCGCCTGAGAGGTCCCAACGGTGCCAAAGACGAGTTCCTCCTCGCTGCCACCGCCCAGAACCTCCGCAAGATGGCCAAGCTGATCCCGATGCCAGCGCAGATGGCACCCGCCTGAGGCGCCGCGCGCGCCTAGCTCTGTTTCAACCACGCGCCTGGCCGCGGCCGATCCCGGCTTTTTTCAACACAATCGCCCAGTCACAGCCGTCTAGAGTGGGAATGTTTGTCTTCCAAGAGGAGCTCTCACGGCAGCAACTCAAAAAACCTCTTTTACGAGTTGCTGGAAAAGACTTGTGCCGCGCGGATTTTTTCGCCGGATAGCATGTAGTTTTGCGCCTACTCTACCCTCAAGTAATGACTCGCCGCCATCGATACCCGGCATACAAGGCTGATTCCCGTTACGAGCCTTGCATGAAATTGAGCTCCAATCAGGGGGAACCGACGACGCATTCCAAAAGCGCTCTTCGTCATCGATCAATAGCCGAAGTCTTGTCGCATCCTGACCATCTAGGTAACGCAATACAGTCAGGGGTTTGGCACCGACCGCTGTTTGATTGCCGTAGTCCTTGATAATGCTAACGGCTCTAGGCTCAACTTCCTGAAAGAAAATGATACGAGCCGACCGAGGCCGACGTAAAGAGTAGGACTCGGTCAGTCGGAATGTCGGGCCGGTAATTTTCGCGTTCTTAGTTAAGATGGCCGGTTCGCCAAGCTCACGTAGGACACGATCGAAATAAGTCGCCTGCCCCAACGCATCGTTCAAACCGTATGCGTCGACGCTTTCTGGGGGAGGAGACAGATCAGCAGGGAATTGGGCCTGCGCTGGTGAGGCCAAAGCGGCGGCAATGCCTCCGCTTGCTACAATCACCTCTCGACGTGTCAGCAAGGCTAGTCCTTTCAGCACGGATGCACCGTATACAGCGATTGCTGCTTATAAACGCGCTGCCTGGCAAGGGCAGACGTTCACGCTCCGCGTTTGTGATACACAAATCACGGATTTTGCATCATGCGGAAAGCAGCCGAATTACAGGCGCTTCCACGATGCATAAATCCAATGCACAATCGGGGCATGATTTACGGCTACGCACGCGTCTCATCCAACGGGCAGGATCTAGCCCAGCAGCTCGCCCAGCTCGATGCGGCCGGCTGCACGAAGGTCTATCGCGAGAAGGTCAGCGGCGCGACTGCCGAGCGGCCCCAGCTCAAGCGCGCGATCGGCTCGCTCGATACCGGCGACGTGCTTATGGTGACATCCACTGATCGCTTGCCCGTAATACCCGTGACCTGTTGAACATCCTCCATGCGGTGAAGGAAGCCGGTGCTGGCTTCCGCTCGATTGCAGAGCCAATGGTGGACACCACCTCGCAGTTCGCCGATGTCATCATTGCGGTGCTGGGGGTTGCCGCCAGCTATAAGCGCCATCGTATTACCGAGCGCACCGCTGCTGGCAGGGTCCAAGCCAAGGCCCGTGGCGTCAAGTTCGGCCGACGTGCTTGCCCTTCCCCTCACCAGCAGACAGAAGCGCTACAGCGGCTTGCAGCTGGCGACACGCATCGCACTGTCGCAGCGCTGTTCGACGTCGATCAGGCAACAATATCGCGGCTGCACTGAAATCAGGGACGCTAACAGCGCGGTGGCCTGTTGCTCCCGCGATACATGATGGTAGCGGTGATCGGCTTTGATCGAGCATTCACGGCCACGCTCAACGAAAAACCGTTAGCATCGTGATAGTTAGCGAAGCGAAAACCAGGGCGGCGCTGAACGACAGAACGCTTTAGGCCAGATTTTTGAGCTTGCCTGTCATAATAACCGGCAACGTCAGCTAGGGTCGACGACGTTGAGAAGCTGTACCCCCGATAACAGCCAATAGCTTGATCGCGGAGCAGGAAGTTAGCCCCAGCCGGTGCCTTATAATTGAATGTTTCAGCCAATGCCGGCGATACAATGACGGCAGCGACGAGCAACGCTGTCAGTGGATTTGATAGGTTCATAATTTACTGCCTCCTGTTCCCTGTCGATCCTAACGGCAGATTTGACTGCTACAACGCATCGGAAATGTGCATCAAAATTCAGACCACGGTTCTGCCCGTCATCGTATAATGCAAAACTTGTGATTTTCGCATCATGCGCATGAAAACCTGACTGTACCTACCAAGAGAAACGGACGCCGGCAGGCACGGCAGGCTAATCGTCGGCGCCCTCTTGAAGGTCGCCAGGATCAAATTGATAGGTGAGGAGATCACCGGGCAGGCAGTCCAGCACGGCGCACATCTTGGCTAATGTACCAAGCCGAACGCCGCGCACCTTCCCGGATTTGAATAGAGATAATTGTGTTTCGCTAATGCCCATCTGGCCTGCAAGGTGCTTGCTGGTCATCGCCCGTTTGGCGAGCATCGCATTGAGCGTAATGACGACAGGCACCTTAGAAGAACCCTTCGATCTCGTCGCGCATTGCCGCAGCGCGTGCAAATAGCTGAGAAAGAAGCATCAACGCGGCTCCCACGACGCCCAGCGTTACCGGAGACGGTTCAAACGTCTTTAGATACGGGCTACCCCAGACCAGGGCCGTCATCAGTGGCACGCCGATCACCGTGAACAAGGCACCGCCGAACAATGCCAACCCGACGCGAAATAGAAGGGTAGCTATTACCCCATCAAACAGAGCACCCCTAGCGATCGCCTTGAGGGCGCTGCGGATCATCCATATGGCCCACATATAGAGGAACATGGGGAGGTAGTAGATTGCCACCGTGTCCGCATATTGCCCGCCTTGCCAGACGATGTTCCCAAGCAGAACCATCGTGAGCACCGCGAGCCCTGCAAAGGGAACGGTTATCAGCCACATCAGAGTGTGCGCCTGCTTGCGTATCTTAGCGACCGACATCAACTGCCCTTTCCACCTAAAGAGATTTAATTGCTAGTTAAATTTTTCAGTCGGTCAAGTTTAAATAGCAGTTAAATCCCGTCCGTCGATGCGGATGTCCAGGAAGCAATTACAGAGCGGCTGCTGACACCCCAACGTCACCTGGGTAGCTGAGCGCCTTTGGGTACCGGTTTAGCGGGGGCATTGAACATAAGCCGATCGAATGGTTGCCACTGCGTTGATGCAAAACTTTTGATTTTTGCATCAACGAATGTCTGGGATAGGAGGAGAACGGTCCGGCTTCTTTCGGGACAACGGAAGGCAAAGCGGACGCTACCCGACTAGCATTTCTACCCGCTCGTCCTCTGTACAGAGCGCGATGGTCGCTAGCGTATGTTGACCTTTGGCATGGGCAACGACGGCCAGAGCGCCCCTGACGACAAGATCGTCCTGCGCTTCTCCAAGGTGTCGTAATGCTATCGGGAGTATAGCAGCCCAAGCGTTTTCGTAATCCTGTTCGAGTTCGGACGGGACCGGTGGGTTTCCCTGGGCCAAACGACCGTCTTCAATTGACGCCACTAACGAGTAGGCGTTCCAATCAGGCTCCGCTTGCTCCTGCATCATCAAGACAATCTCGCCGACCGCCGCATACGAGGCCGAATTGACGGTGCCTTGGTGGTAGAGTTTACCCCATAGTTCCTGCGCGGCATCCTCCGCCTGTCCGGCACGCCAAGCGTCTATCGCGGGCCGGGGGTCGTAAGGTTCACCATATGCGCTTAGCCACGGATCGTTGGGCACATCTCGCTCCATCTACGAGCGTTCGGTTCTAGCGCCGGAGCGTAAGCTGCGGAACGGCTCAAATTGGGCGAATGCAGACTGGCCGCTTCGGACTAATGCTGATTAGCAGTGCGAACGTCGCGATCTGGTGGAGAGCTGCCGCCCTCCGGGTGTTCTCTCTTCGTTACTTCTGACGCAAAGTCGCGCTGAAGAGCAGAGCGGCTACGCAGATGTATGACAATACGGCGCATACGATGAAGATCAACGATGGACCCGGTGCTGACCGGTATCCAAAGAAGGCGCCAGAAGAAATTCCCCAGATCATGATCGTGGCATACACCCACATTGCAGCGAGTATCATTAGACCGAGGCCCAATGCGAGGAAACGGATTATCGTTAGCGCTTGCCTTTTCACGATACCGCTCCGCTTTCTTAGTCTTAGACCGAAATTACATTAGCAGGAGGCAGTTCGAAAGGTCACATCCGAACTTCGAGCGTTTCTGGTCGGTCCGGTTCTAGGGTCCGGGTGTGGGCGACTGCGGAACGACTGCTTTTCGAATGCCACAGTTCAAACTGAATGCACCTAGCAATCCAGAGTAAATGCCCTCCGGAAAAGCCGTGCCACCCCGTGCCCGTTTTCTCCTTGGCCATGATGGCCACGGAGAGAAAGCTATGGGTACGTCAGAGTTCGATCCAATCGCAGGCAAACGCTCCCCCTGGAACGGCGGGCGCAAGGTGGGTGCCAAGCGTGCGCTCAAGCCGCGACAGGTCTGGGCCATTCGCTTCTTCCTCGATCAGCACCAGCGACTACGGGATCGCGCGTTGTTTGACTTGGCGATCGACAGCAAGCTGCGTGGTTGCGATGTGGTGAGGATGAGGATCGGCGATATCGTCCTTGGTGGCCATGTCCGAAACCGTGCGATCGTCGTCCAAGCGAAAACAGGTAGGCCGGTGCAGTTCGAGTTGATGGCGGACGCCCGAGCAAGCTTGCTGGCATGGCTGGAGAGGCGAGGTGGTTCGCTTGCCGACTATGTCTTTCCTAGCCGAACCGATCATGCCCGCCCGCTCAGTACCCGCCAGTACGCCCGGCTGGTAGCCGAATGGGTGAACGGGATAGGGCTGCGCCGCGAAGAGTATGGGACGCACTCGCTTCGGCGGACCAAGGCTTCCATCATCTACAAGGCGTCGGGCAATCTTCGCGCGGTGCAGATCCTACTCGGCCACGCCAAGATTGAGAATACCGTCCGCTACCTTGGCGTCGATGTCGAAGACGCTTTGACCTTGTCAGAGGGCATCGAGGTGTAACCTATACCGGCTTCTCGCCACTGTGAGAAGCCGGACCGGACGGACGAGCGGCAGAAGCAGCCCTTCCCCTGCCGCCCAAAGGCTGGCCCCCAATGGAAGCCAGCTTTTACTTACTCGGCCGTTTCAACTTTTGGCTTTTTGGATTTTGCTGGGGCCTTCGATGCCGTGCCATCGCCGCTGCGGCTGCTACCCAAGCCAATCCTATGGGCCATCGCACGGCGCGCTTCCGAATAGGTCGTTGCAACCATCGGATAATCAGCCTTCAGATTGTACCGCTCGCGATATTCTTCTGGCGTCAGGCCGTGCGTCGTGAGGTGTCGGCGAAGTGTCTTGTATGGCTTGCCATCGATCATGCTGACGATGAAGTCCGGGTTGGCCAGCGACTTACGGGCCGACACTGCCGGGGTATATTGCTCGGCATCAGCGACAGGGGCGTTCGCCTCGTTGGCGCCGCCGATTAAAGATTGAACGCTGGAGTGCATCTGGGCGAGAAACGCTGGAACGTCATCTGCTGATGTTCGCGTGTTTGGGTTCGACAACCATGCAATCGTCAGCTCGGTTGCAAGCTCGACGGCGTCTAGCTGAATAGTTTCGTCAGACATCATTCACTCCACGTATGTCACCGCCATTTGGGGTCGCCTTTTTACAAAAACAACCGCGGCTACATGCGACTGAAGCAATCAACCAAGTCTCCGCATGAATAAATAGCGATGCAAGTGGTGCCAATATGTAAGTGATTGTGCCATTTTGGCCGTGAGGGAAGCAGGGTAAGAACGACACATTATTGAAGACATTTGCACCCAATATGCGCACCTTCGTGCGAGCATGAGCCAAATGATCTTCAAGGTTGGCGGGGTGCAGTCCGGCAATCTTTGGCTCTGCTGCTACTGCCGATGACACCTATGGTCAGGCCATGGACGGCAGCGAAATGGCCGGAATTGGTGGAAAACGGAACGGCAGCTTCGGGAATGCGGGTCGTTATAGCCGACATTCGGCACACTTTTGATTTTTCTCGAAAGCGTCGGAAAGGAATTTCAGTTGGCAGCAAAATGCCAATATTTGGATGCAAATTTGCTAATACGGTCGGCCTGAATTGTCAGGGATCGAGGAACTTGAAGGAGCATGGAGTGAGCACGACGGGGGGTAAGAGTGCTAATACGACTACCGTCATAAAGGCTACTCCTATCCAATTTGGCAATGCCTGCCCCTCATCACTAAGATCCAAAACTGACCCACGCCAGCCACATATGCAGCAAATCAAGTTCCAGATCACAATGCGGATTAAGACCGTCAGCATTGGTCCGAGCGTTATAATGACGAAATATTTCCGAGTTCCGCATCGGTCGGAAGCTTTTGCACCCAAGATTATAATAGTCAAAGCTATACCGACTGTGACGGCTTTAAAGACACTAGCAAATAGCGGCGGTGCTAATTTCATCAGATGCCATGTCTACAAATTAGTCGTTAACGAAAAGTTGCAATCGCACGCGCTCGTTTTAATCAGCGTCCAGATGGGCGCTTTCTGGGATCCCGCAATTAACGCAGGGCGTACGAGCGGCCCCGCCCGATGGCACGGACAACCGTCAGGTTTGTTCGCGTTCTTAAAATCTGTTTCTGACTGTTCTTTCCCGAGATTGCCGCTCGGTTATGGAAAATCGGGATCATTGTGCTGAACGGATGTTCGCTTTCGGAAGTGCGAATTGCCCACCGGGGCAGCCGATTGTGGGCGCTTTTTGCCGTTTCCATTGTTGCGAAAGGGTTCCCTTGTGCGACGGTAGGAACGCCGAATCTCTGACCTTCCACGCCGAACCATTTCGTTTAGAGGCGGATATCATTTGCATTCGGATTGATCATGGCCACTGCTTTAGACGCTTCAGTAGATACGCTGGATGATGCCGAAAGGGCGTTCGTCGCGAATATCCGCGAACATGGTTGGTTTCGAACAAGCGTGTTTGCTGAGGCAGATAAACCTGGCTTCTCGTTTACTACTGGTTTTTTTGTGACGCAAAAAGTGCCCGAGATTGTTATTTTTTCGATGAAGGACGAGTTTGCTCACACTGTCTTCTGGAACATTTTCAACGATGCAGCTGACGGCGTAATGCTCCCTGTTGGAATAAGAACTGACGAGGTCTTTTCTAATAATCCAGCTTATCTTTTTCAAATAGATAAATCAAAATATCAACAATATCTAGGCTGGAGTCGATGGTTTTACGGCAATGATGACTTCCCGTCCCTTCAACTCGTATGGTCTGACCAGGCAGGGAGTTTTCCATGGGAGGATGGTTTTGACGAAACATTTCGCGAAGATCAGCCAGATTTAACGGAAAAGGGGTGGCTTGCATCAATCGTAGGATGAGGCAGCTTTACAGCTAATGAAAGCGGACTTTCCACTTTCAACCCGGGTTAGCCACCCATTCAGCCTTCGTTCGGTACAGTCGCGATATAGTTGCCTGATCGACACTAAATAGGGCGGCGACAGTGCGTTGCGTATCGCCAGCGGCGAGCCGTTGTAGCGCTATAGCCTGTTGATGAGGGGTAAGGGCAGCACGTCGGCCGAACTTCACGCCACGGGCTTTGGCCTGGACCCTGCCGGCGGCGGTGCGCTCGGTGATACGATGGCGCTCGTAGCTCGCCGCCACGCCCAACACGGCAATGATGACCTCTGCGAACTCGGAGGTGGTGTCCACCATTGGTTCGGCGATCGAGCGAAAGCCGGCACCGGCTTCTTTTACCGCATGCAGGATGTTCAACAGATCGCGGGTGTTGCGGGCGAGGCGATCGGTGGAGGTGACCATCAACACGTCGCCAGCATCAAGCGCCCCGATCGCCCGCTTGAGCTGGGGCCGTTCGGCCGTCCCGCCGCTGACCTTCTCTTGATAGATCTTCGTGCAGCCGGCCGCGCCTAGTTGGACGAGCTGCTGCCCTAGGTCCTGACCGGTGGATTGTAAACGCTCACGCTTTCTGGCGGTGTTCTGATCAAGCAATTTGTCGTGGGTGGCTCGCCACGCAGTAAGCACGAATGTCCGGGTTTGGTGGATAGCGGAACGGCCGCTTTCGGGCCGCGCTCGCGGTAATCAGCCGTTCGTTCAGGATGCCGCCAAAGGGGGCGCGAACGTCCCTTGGTGGTGGAAAGCGGACATTCGCGCGATCGCAAAATCCGGGTCCGCTAGGGTCAAAAGCGGACCCGTGTCGGACAGATCAGGCAGGGAAATGAATTCCGCATAGTTTGTTGCCGTCTGGGTCGCGAAAATAGGCAAGTTCGACTGTCCCCAGCGATGCGGTATTACGCGGGCCGGGCGGGGCTTCGATCGAGGTGCCACCGTTGGCGACCGCGGTATCATGAAGCTGCTTCACTTGTTCAAGCGAGTTGCACGAAAAGGCGACGGTGCTGCCGTTGGCGACGCTTGCCGGTTCGTCGTTAATCGGCTGGCTGACGATGAAATTGGTTCCGTTGCCATTATTATAGATCAGCCGTGTATGGCCGCTGTCGGCAATGTTCCGCGTCCCTTCGCCTGCCCCCAAAGTGGCGAGCACCGTGTCGTAGAAGCGCTTCGACCGTTCAATATCGTTCGATCCGACCATGGTGTGAAAAAGCATGCGGGCTCTCCTTGCAGCTGATCGACTTCCGATCGCCACTAGCCTTCTTACCTAACCGGCCGTTAGGACGCGGTCACCCCCGGGTCGTCGAAATGTCCGCGATTAGGCGTTAGCGGTCGTCCGGTCGATACTGGACCGAAAGTCGCTTTGTGGCGGAAAAGCGGACCGGCTGCTTCGATTCTGCGCAATCCATCAACAGACATTTAGAAGCATAAACTGTATCGTCGTTATTCCATCATGCTCGATACGAACCTCGCGACAGTCCTTGACGAATGAATCCAGCCGGAAGGGGTGTGTAATCGACGAACTACGAGTCCAACCTCGTGCGGCCAGCTCGGCACCGATGTGATCAACCCTGACGTCTTCAGTATTATTTGCGGCACCCCGGAACGAAACCGTTACGTTAAAGCGGTCAGCGACCGTGAAAAACTCGGCTTGCCAGCCGTCGGCGTTGTTGTTGCCTGCATAGGTGACACCGTCTGATCCTAAGTCGCGAAGCACGGTCAGCACTACGTTCAAAGATTTGGCCACCTCGTCCTTGGACAGGGGTCTGCGGGTGACATCAAGCAGCGGCGTTAGGGCAATCAGGAATGCATCCTCTCGACGCGAGGCGGTGCCGGGCTGCTCGATCGTCGGCTGGATATGTTTGGCGGGATGCACAGGCACAGCGGCAGGACGATGCGTGCCTCCGGCCACCATCGACGCGAGAGCCATCAGCAACACGACCGTCTCCAAGAGCTGCTAAGAAGTTGAACCATCGGCAGCTTCTAGACAATCGCCGTCCTAGAGTGAATGTCGGCTTTTGGGCGATTGTGTTGAAAAAAGCCGGGATCGGCCGCGGCCAGGCGCGTGGTTGAAACAGAGCTAGGCG
>NZ_JPJC01000057.1:0-10889 GCF_000733135.1 Sphingomonas sp. FUKUSWIS1 | reverse complement strand
GGCGGGCGGGCGGGTCGGACGGGTCATGGCATCGGGATCGCATATCATGGTCCCGACTGCCACCGGTCTTGGTACGTCCGAATCGGCCAAAATCTCGTTGCGAAACTGAAAGGACCCGTCATGATGCGTACCGGCAATGCATTGCGGAGCGGCATGATGATGCGGACGACATGGTGTGGATCGGCGGTCCGATCGGGTCTTGCCGCGGCGTCGCTGATCGTGGCGGCGCCGTCCGCGTTCACTGTGGCAGCGGCCGGCGCAACGATGGCGCAGCGCGATGAGGCGCCACCGGCCGCGACGCCGCCGGCCGAGCGTCGGATCTGCAAGCGATCGGCGCCGTCGGGATCGCTGATCGAGACGCGACGCGAATGCCATACGCGCGCAGAATGGGACCAGATCGCGCAGGCGGGACGTGCCGCTGGACAGGATATGGTCGAACGTGCCGCACGCAGCGGTGCGCAATAACGGCGCTCCGGTGATGCGTCAGCAGCCGGGGCCGTCGCTCGAGATGTTGTTGCAAGCTGCCGATACCGCGCAGCGTGCCGGCGACGGTGCGCGGGCCTGCGCTGTCTTTCACGACGTGCTCGGCATTGCGCCCGAGCATCCTGTTGCGCTCAACGCGCTGGGCCTCGACGCGTTGGCGCGGGGCGATGGTATGGCGGTCGGCTATTTCGCGCGCGCGACGACGGCTGACCCTGCCGCGTCGCCGCTGTGGATGAACCTGGCGAGCGCCTATCGCGGGCTCGGCGACAGCGTGGGGGAACAGACCGCGCTCGAACGCGCACTCGCGCTCGACCAGCGCAATCTGATGGCGAACGTCCGGCTGGCCGAACTGCTGGACCGCGTCGGTAACACTGCGGCGGCGGCGTTTCGCTGGGGTGGAGTGGCCACGATCGTTCAGTCGCTCCCCGAGCGGTCGCCGGCGTTAAGCCAGCTCCTCGTCCGTGCCTCAGATAGGATCGCGCAGCATACACGTGCGCTGTCCGATGCCATCGATACGGCGCTTGCACCGTTGCGGGAGGATGCGGCCGCGGACGACCGACGTCGCATCGACGTCTGTATCGATGCGATGCTCGGTCGTCGGGCGATCCATGCGCCGGTACCCCACGGGCTGCATTTTCCATTCCTGCCCGCGGACGAATTCTTCCCGCGGCGGCATTTTCCCTGGCTGGCCGCGTTCGAAGCGGCCACGCCAGCCATCCGCGCAGAGCTGGAAAACCTTCTTGCCGATGGGGCACCGGGCTTCGCGCCCTATGTCGCGATGACGCCGGGCACGCCGCCGAACCGGTGGACCCCGCTCGACGGGTCGGATCTGTGGAGCGCCCGATATCTGTGGCGGTATGGCGTGCGCGACGATGCGGTGTGCACGCGGTGCCCGCAAACCGCGGCGATGCTGGAGACGCTGCCGTTGGCGGACATTCCCGGCCGCGGGCCGTCCGCCTTCTTCTCGGTCCTCAAGCCCGGCACGCGGCTGCCGCCGCATACGGGGGTCAGCAATATCCGGTCCGTCGTGCATCTCCCCCTGATCGTTCCCGACCGATGCGGCTTTCGGGTCGGTGGCGAGACCCGAGCGTGGCGCGTCGGTGAGGCGTTCGTGTTTGACGACACGATCGAGCATGAGGCGTGGAACGACAGCGACGAGATTCGCGCCGTCCTGATCGTCGACGTCTGGAACCCGCATCTCACCGCGAGCGAAATCGCGATGATGCGGCGGATGTTCGGGACGCTCGGCGCGCAGCTGGGCATGGCGGGCGACGTGGTGGATTGAGCTTGCCCGCGCGAGGCTGCGGTGGTGAAATACTGGCTGGAGACGAAACTATGCGGACGATGCTGTCATGGGCAAGCCGAGGGTCCTGGGTCATCGCGCTCGTTGGGGGTATGGTCGGCCTATCGGCCGTCGGGGCGCAAATCGCACCCGTCTCCACTGCATCTGCAGACGATCCCGCGCTGCAGGCGCTCCGGGAAAGGAATGCACGGGTTCAGCTCGCCAATTATCCGCGCGGAGCGCTGCGTCGCGGTGAGCAGGGAACCGTCGGGATCAGCGTTACCGTCGATCGGCAGGGGCGGTTGCGCGAATGTGCGGTTTCGAAGAGCAGCGGCTTTGCGTCGCTCGACGAGGCGACGTGCGACTTCCTGTTCTCGCATGCGCAGATTGCGGCCTATGTCGCACCGGGCGGCGGCGGGCCGACGACCCGGCAGGAGGGGCAAGTCGTGTGGACGCTGCCTGCGGGTGTCCGACCCACGACCGCGTCAGCAACCGCGGGGCCCTTGCCGGAGAAGAAGATCTGTCGTGCGCAGGCGAGGACGGGCTCGCTGGTCGCGAGCCAGCGCATCTGCCTGACCAAGGCGGAATGGCGACGCCAGTATGAACTGGCGCAGGACGAAACCCGCGAGATGCATACCCGCGCGATGCCGGGCGACTGATCGACACGCCGGCCGCGTTTAGCCGGTATCGACCACGGGACCCTGATACCGGTCGATCGCGGCGAATATGTCGGTCAGCGCGTCGCGTTCGGTTGTGGTCAGTTCGGGACGCCAGACTTCGAACAGCAGGACGATCCGGGTCTGCGTCCCCCGGTTCCACGCCTCGTGCTCGAAAGAATCGTCGAATATCAGCATCCTGCCGTCGCGCCACGGCCGCGTCTCGGACCCGACGCGCAGCGCGCATCCGTCAGGCGCGATCAGGGGTAGGTGGCAGATCAGCCGCGTGTTGAGCATGCCGTGATGCGGGCGGATATGCGTGCCGGGGGTCAGCCGTGAGAAGATCGCCATCGGCGACCGGCCGGGAATGACGGGGATCGGCGCCAGCGACAGCGCGGCCATCGTGTTCGGGCACATCGTTGCATTGGGCTCGACCGGCACGCCACCACGCCAGAGGTGAAAGGCGCCCCAGCCCGGATCGTCGAGCAGCGGGTTTGCGGGCGGTGGTCGACCGGCCATCGTCTGCACATAGGGTGCAAAGCCCTGTCCGGCCGCGAGCACTGCGTCGAGTTCGGCGCGGATCGCGCCGGTCGCCGCTTCGATCGGGGCGACCCAGTCAAACTCGTCGCGCTCGAAATAGGCACGCTGCGCCAGACCCGGAAAATAGAACATCGAGGGTTGCTGAAGATAGAGCTCGCTCCGGCCGAGCAGCAGGTCGAGCGCGTGGCGGATCCGAGGACTCGCCGTGCGCGGCATGTCCTTGAGAGCCGAGTCGAGATGGGCCGAGAAGCGGCCGGCGACTTCGGTCAGGAAGGTCTCGCCTGCCCGAAGCAGGGGGACGAGCGCGGGGGCGATGGTTGCGCCCGGGTGGGACGCGACCGACAGCGCGGTACGATAGAAGGACTCCGCCGCACGATCGTCACTACGACGACGCTTCAGCGCCGCCATCGTCAGCAGCGCGCCGAGATGCCGGGGCTCGGTCGCGAGAAAGCGGACGAGCGCGTCGTCGGCCTCGTCGTCGCGCCCGATAGCCTGCGCCGCCTGCGCGATCAGGAACCAGGGCGCGGGCATGCCCGGTGCGCCGTCGCGCAACAGCGACAATTTTTCATAGGCGACAGCGGCGTTGCCGTTGCGCAGCGCGGTCATGCCCTCACGGGCGAGCGAGTCGGCCTGTGGGCGGGTCAGGTGCATGACGCAGGCTAGCCTGCCATTGCACTGGATACAGCTAAAAACATCCGGATCGGACCCGCCCGTCTTTCAACCCGGTAATGCCGGTTCAGCGTGTCCAGAGATCGGTGGCGAGCCGGTCGAGATAGTCCGCGGCGCTGGCGGCGGCGGTGCGGGTGTAGAGGCTTGCGAGTGCGGTGGGGTCGAGCGCCTTGGCGGCGTCGAGCAGGCCGCGCCATGGGGTCGATGCGCCGGGCCAGCTTGGCACCAGGATCGCGGCGCCGAGTTCGGCCAGGCGTTCGCCCTTGCGCATCTGTTCGTCGAAATAGCGCCATTCGGGCGCGCAGACATAGGGGCGGCCGACGCGCGCGATTTCGTGGACGATGGTATCGCCACTGGAGGCGACGACGACGTCGGCCGCGGCGATGTGCGCGGTGATCGTCGCGACCCAGCCGCGCAGGTGGAGATTGCCGAAATCGGTCTCATGGCCTTCGCGCTGGACGGGGCCGAGCACCAGCCAGTCGGTCTCTGGCAGCGCGCGCGCGGCCATGGTCAGCGGCGCATAGGGCGTGCCTGCGCCGCCGCCGCCGGTCAGCACGACGACGATCTCGCGGTCGGGGGAGAGGCCGAGCATCGCCCGCGCCTCCGTCTTGCCCGGCACGACGTCCCGCGCGGTGCACAGCCCGCCCGCATAATGGGTCATGGCGCGAATCCAGTCAGGGGTCTCGGGCTGTTCGAGCGCTTCGTCGAAGGGCGCGAGCAGGCCGACACAGGCGCGATAGCCGGCGAGATGCGCGGCATCGCCGCGGTTGCCGTGCATCCGGATCCCGATCGCGGGGACGCTGGCGATGCGGGCCAGCAGCGCGATCTCGGCGGAGACGTCGACCACGAACAGCGCGGGATCGACCGTGTCGAGATGGTCGAGGATCGTCCGCATCGTCGCGCGGATCGCCGCGTCGCCGATCGGTGCGCGGTGGAGGATGTCGGGGGTCGGCTGCGCCGCGAGCGCCGGCGGGGGGCTGTCACTGGCCGCGCCCTCGTCGGGCAGGGGCACCAGCGTGACGGCGCGCGCGAACCCGTCGAACAGCGCGGGGCGTGCGGTCAGGATCGTGACGGCGCGGCCGGCGGGCAACGCGTCGATGATCGCCATCGCGCGATTGGCATGGCCCCGGCCCTGATGGCCGACATAGAAGGTGATCGGTTGAGGCATTATCGGGGGATACCCGCTCCGCAGCGTGAAATCCCCTGGGAAATCCCCCGGGAAATCGACGGTGGCCCCGTCGCCGCAAGCCGCCTAGTCTGTTCCGCATGAGCGATGATGACAGGTCCGAACCGACCAAGCTGACGCGGTCGAAGCAACGCTGGGCAAGCGAGGGCAAGTTCCTGACGGGAGCGACGGACCGCGCGGAGGGCGACCGCCTGCCACCGGGGCAGCATCTGGTCCGCGACTGGCCGGTGCTCGATCTCGGCAAGCAGCCCGATATCGCGCGCGAGCGGTGGCGGCTGACGATCGACGGGATGGTCGAGCGGCCGGTGACGCTCGACTGGGCGGGGTTCATAGCGTTGCCGCAGACCGCGGTGCGGTCGGACATTCACTGCGTCACGACCTGGTCGCGCTACGACAATGACTGGTCGGGTGTGACGACGCGCGACCTGCTCGACCATGTCGGCCCGGGGGATGCGGCGGCGTTCCTGACGCTGCACGGCTATGACGGCTACACCACCAATGTCCCGCTGGCCGATTTCGCCGCGGCGGACGCGCTGCTCGTGCACAGCTGGCAGGGCAAGCCGCTGACGCGCGAGCATGGTGGCCCGGTCCGCCTCGTCATCCCGCATCTCTATTTCTGGAAAAGCGCGAAGTGGATTTCGCGGATCGCGTTCCTTAGCGCGGACAAGCCGGGCTTCTGGGAGGTCAATGGCTATCACCGGCGCGGCGATCCCTGGGCCGAGGAACGCTACAGCGAGGACTAGAGCAAAGTCGCGCACGCCTCCTCGATCGCGGCATAGACCGCGTCGAGGTCGGCCTCGTCGATGCAATAGGGCGGCATGACGTAGACCGTGTTGCCGAGCGGCCGCAGCAACAGGTCGCGTGCGGTGAAAAAGCGCAGCAGTTTCGGGCCGAGATCCGACAGATAGCCGCGATCGCCGACCTGCAGGTCGACCGCGGCGATCGTGCCGATGCGGCGCGGATTGGTCACGCCGGGCAGGCGGGCGATGCGGTCGAGATGCGCCGCCTGTCGTGCGCCGAGCGTCGCGATCCGGTCGTGCACCGGCTCGTCGCGCCAGATCGCCAGATTCGCGTTGGCGGCGGCGCAGGCGATCGGGTTGGCGGTATAGCTCGAGGAGTGGAAAAACATCCGCGCGCGATCGTCGGACACATGCGCGTCGAAGATCTCCGAGGTCGCCATCGTGACCGCGAGCGGGACCGCGCCGCCGGTCAAGCCCTTGGACAGGCAGAGGATGTCGGGCACGACGCCCGCCTGTTCGCAGGCCAGCAGCGTGCCGGTGCGGCCCCAGCCGGTCATCACCTCGTCGGCGATGAACAGCACGGCGTGGCGGGCGCAGATCGCGCGCATCTCGGCGAGCACGTGCGGCGGATAGATCAGCATGCCGCCCGCGCCGAGCACGAGCGGCTCGACGATGAACGCGGCGGGCGCGGCGCGGCATGCCGCCTCGAGCGCGTCGAGCGTGGCCTGTTCGGCGCCGGGGTGCGGGAAGGGGATGGTGCCGACGTCGAACAGCAGCGGCGCATAGGCGCGGTTGTAGACGCCGCGTTCGCCGACCGACATCGTCCCGATCGTGTCACCGTGATAGCTGTGTTCGAGCACCAGGATCCGGTCGCGCGGTTCGTCGCGGTTGCGCCAGTAACCGAGCGCCATCTTCAGCGCGACCTCGACCGCGGTCGAGCCGGAATCGGAGAAGAAGACGTGGCGCAGCGCCTTGGGCATGATCGCGACGAGCCCGCGCGCAAGCGTTTCGGCGGGTTCATGCGTCCAGCCGGCGAAGATGATCTGGTCCATCCGCCCCGCCTCCTCGGCGATCGCGGCCATGATCCGGGGATGGCGGTGGCCGTGCGTCGTCACCCACCAGGACGAGATCGCGTCGACGATCCGCCGCCCGTCGCTGGTGTGGAGCGCCGCCCCCTCGGTCCGGACGATGCGGGGGATCGGGTCGCCGAGACCATGCTGGGTGAAGGGATGCCAGATCGGCGATGTCATCGGAAATCCTCGAGCCGGAAACTGACGGCGAAGGCGGCGCGGAGCGTGGCGGCGTCGAGCCGGGGGAGGATCGGCAGCCGGCCGAGATGTCGCACCTCGCCCAGCCGGACGATCGCCGCCTCGCTGTGCGGGACCGCGTCGCCGACGAACGCGACGCCGAGGATCGGCACGTCGCGGCGGCGCAGCGCCTCGATCGACAACAGGCTGTGGTTGATCGTGCCGAGCGCGGTGCGCGCGACGATCACGACGGGCAGCCGCCACTGTGCGAACAGGTCGGCAAAGACGCGGGTGTCGGTCAGCGGCACCATCACCCCGCCCGCTCCCTCGATCACCAGCGGGCCGGGCAGCGCGGGGGGCACGAGCCGGTCGAGGTCGATCGTCACGCCGTCGAGCGTCGCCGCGCGGTCGGGCGAGCAGGGCGTCGTCAGCCGATAGGCCTCGGGCAGGATCCGCTCGCGCGCGAGACCGGACAGCGCGGCGACGCGCGACGCATCGCTGCCGCCGTCGAGCCCGGCCTGGACCGGTTTCCAATAGCTTGCGTTGAGCGCGCCCGCGAGCGCGGCGGCAAAGACGGTCTTGCCGACATCGGTGTCGGTGCCGGTAACGACGAGACGGGTCATGACAGGGCCTTTTGCAACGCGTCGCCGAGCCCTGCGATCTGGGGTGTGGTGACGTTGAGCGTGAGCGAGATCCGCAGGCGCGACGTGCCCTTGGGCACGGTCGGCGGGCGGATCCCGCGAACGTCGAACCCGGCCGCCTGGACCGCCGCCGCGACGCGCATCGTCGTCGCATCGTCGCCGAGCACGAGCGGCAGGATCTGCGATCCGGTCGGCACGACGCCGTAGGGCGCGAGCGTGGCTTCGGCGGTGGCGATGAGCGCACGCAGGGCGGTGCGGCGGTCGGGTTCGTCGGCGAGGATCTGCAGGCTTGCGCGCGCGGCGCTCGCCATCAGCGGCGAGGGCGCGGTCGAGAAGATGAACGCGCGCGCGCGGTTGACGAGGAAGTCGCGGACCACTTCGGGGCCGCAGACCAGCGCGCCCTCGCACCCCATCGCCTTGCCGCAGGTACGCAAGGTAACGATGTCGGGCCGTCCCTCCAGATGCCCGGCGAGGCCGCGCCCATCGTCGCCGAACACGCCGGTGGCATGCGCCTCGTCGATCAGCACGACGCCGTCATGCTGCTCGGCGAGCGCGACGAGCGCGTCGAGCGGCGCGCGGTCGCCGTCCATGCTGTAGAGGCTTTCGACCGCGATCCAGGGCCGGCCGGTGCCGCCCGCCCGGCGCCACTGCGCGATCGCATCGGCAAAGGCGGTGACGTCGTTATGCGCTGCCGAGACCGTCTCCGCGCGGCCGAGCCGCATCCCCTCATGCGCGCTCGCATGGATCAGCGCGTCGTGGACGACGAGGTCGCCGGTCTGCGGCAGCGTCGCGAACAGCGCGGCGTTGGCGGCGTACCCGGTCGAGAAGTACAACGCCGTCTCCGCGCCGAAGAACGCCGCCGCCTCGGCTTCGAGCAGCGCGTGTTCGGGATCATTGCCGCGGAGCAGCCGCGATCCACCCGAACCGACCGCGACGCCGCGCGCGAGCGCCGCCGCGACGGCCGCGGCGATCCGCCCGCTCTGGCCGAGCGCGAGATAGTCATTGGAGGCGAAATCAACCCCTTGCCGCGCGATCAGCGCGCGGCGACGCGTTGCCGTGGCAAGCGCGGAGAGGTCGCGATGATGCTGGTCGAACGCGGACATCGCGGCAGCCTCTAACGGCAATGCCGCGCCAGCGCGAGCCGGTTGGCCGAAACACCCCGTCATAAAGAGGGATCGTTCGAACGGATCGGGCATTTCTCTCCTATGGTATAGCAGGATCGGCTTGGCTAACCACGATTGCATTCTCCATTCCGGTCGAAGGTACCCTGCCCATGAAGCGCAAGACGCTGACCCAGTTCCTGATCGAACAGCAACGCGAAGCCGGCACGCTGCAGCCGCAGCTGCGCCTGCTGATCGAGGTCGTCGCGCGGTCGTGCAAGGCGATCAGCCATGCGATCGGCAAGGGGGCGCTGGGCGGCGTGCTCGGCAGCCTCGAGAGCGAGAATGTCCAGGGCGAGGTGCAGAAGAAGCTCGACGTGATCGCGAACGAGATGCTGCTCGAGGCGAACGAGTGGGGCGGGCATCTGGCGGCGATGGCGTCGGAGGAGATGGAGACGATCCACCTCGTCCCCAATCGCTATCCCAAGGGCGAATATCTGCTGCTGTTCGATCCGATCGACGGGTCGAGCAACATCGACGTCGACCTGTCGGTCGGCACGATCTTTTCGGTGCTGCGCGCCGCCGAGACCGCGTCGGGTGCCGATGTGTCCGAGCAGGATTTCCTTCAGGCGGGGCAGACCCAGGTCGCGGCGGGCTATGCGGTCTATGGTCCGCAGACGATCCTGGTGCTGACGGTCGGCGCGGGGGTGCACGAGTTCACGCTCGACCGCGAGATCGGGTCGTGGGTGATGACCGACACCAACATCCGCATGCCCGGTGGCAAGCGCGAATTCGCGATCAACACGTCGAATGCGCGGCAATGGTCGCCCGAGGTGACGCGGTTCATCGACGAGCGGATCGCGGGCAAGGACGGGCCGATCGGCACCGATTACAACATGCGCTGGACCGGATCGATGGTCGCCGATGCGCACCGCATCCTCAAGCGCGGCGGCGTATTCCTGTACCCGCGCGACGTCCGCCAGCCGGGCAAGGTCGGCAAGCTGCGGCTGATGTACGAGGGCAATCCGATGGCGATGCTGATGGAGCAGGCGGGGGGCGCCGCCACCGACGGCGAGCAGCGCATCCTGTCGATCGAGCCGAGCAGCCTGCACCAGCGGATCGGCCTGATCATGGGCGATCCGGCCGAGGTCGAAGCGATAACCACCGCCTATCGGGAGTAGCGCGCATCGTCACCCGCCGGCGGTCGGGGGTTGGGGCATGACGGACGAGGGCGCGCGTTGAAAAGGGGAGAAATTCGATGGAAGTCACCTCACAAAGACTCGCCGAACAGCGTGACGACCGGACGTCGTGGCGACGCCTGATCGACGATCATGACCGTATCGCCGAACGCTGCGCCGACCTGGTCGCGCTGTTGCAGCGGCGCGGGCATAATTGCGCGGCGGCGTCGCGCAAGCTGCTCGAGCTCGCGGTACTGGTCGCGGATCATCTGGGCGTCGAGGACGAGGTGATCGACCTGACCGCGATCGCGACTGAGGCGGAGTATTCGCCCGAGACGGTCGCGGTCATGGCCGCCGAACTCGACGCGCTGCGCCGTGAATGGCGGGTGTTCATCGCGCACTGGCTGCCGACGATCGAGCCTGCGGACTGGTACGAATTCCGCGGCGAGGCCGAGGCGATGCTCGCGCGGCTGACGCATCAGGTGCAGCGCGAAAGCGCGCTGTTGTATGACGATGCCCTGCGCGCGGGGGTGATCGCGACCGGGCCGGTCGACCTGCAATAATCGCGGCGACAGGGTTCTTAACCCGGCGGCGATACCAAGGGCCATGATGCGCGTCCTGACCCTGTCCACGCTGTTTCCCGATGCGAGCCGGCCCAATTTCGGCGTCTTCGTCGAGCGGCAGACGCTGGGGCTCGCAGCGCATCCGGGGGTCGATCTGCACGTCGTCGCACCGATCGGCCTGCCGCCCGGGCCGCTGCGTCTGATGCCGCGTTTCGCGCCGCTCGCGCAGCTACCGCTCGAGGAGAGGTGGCGCGGGGTGGGCGTGCAGCGGCCGCGGTTCACGACGATTCCTGCGACCGGGGGGCGGTGGCATGCCGCGGCGCTGACCCGCGCGCTGATCCCGGTGCTCGACGCCGTGCGGCCAAGTTTTCCGTTCGACGTCATTGATGCATCGTTCTTTTTTCCCGACGGCGTCGCCGCAGTCGCGCTCGGGCGACGCTATGGTGTGCCCGTGTCGATCAAGGCGCGCGGGGCGGATATCCATCTTTGGGGTCGTGCGGCGGGCACGCGCGCGCAGATCCGGCGTGCGGGTTGCGCGGCGGACGGGCTGCTCGCGGTCAGCGCGGCGATGCGCGCGGACATGATCGCGATGGGGATGCCGGCG
>NZ_JPJC01000056.1:0-10307 GCF_000733135.1 Sphingomonas sp. FUKUSWIS1 | reverse complement strand
GGGGCGACCGCGATCACGACGCGGGTGACACTCGACGGTCCGATCGGCAGCGGCGGCAAGGACCGGGTCGAAGGCCTGTCGATGCCGATCGATGCCCGCTGGGACGGTAACACGCGGCTCGTCGTCAACACTGGCTGCACGCCGCTAGCGGTGCAGCGGTTGGCGGTGTCGGGGCTGGTGCTCGACCCTGCGCGGCTGTCGCTATGCCCGATCGACGGAGCGCTGGTGCAGACCGATCGCGGACGTCTGCGCGGCGGTGCGCGGATCGCCGCGGCCGCGCTGTCGGGGCGGCTGGGGCGGACGTCGCTGACGCTGAACGCGAGCGGAGCGACGCTGCGGCTGGCCGACCGGGGCTTTGCGATCGACGGCGTGCAGACCCGGATCGGCGCGCCCGAGCGGGTCACGCGGCTCGACTTCGCGACGATCACCGGGCGGATGACAGCGCAGGGAATCGCCGGCGCGTTCACCGGCGGGGCAGGGCAGATCGGCACTGTGCCGCTGCTGTTGAACGAGGCGGCGGGCGACTGGACGCTGATCGGCGGTGCGCTGGCGCTCGAAGGCACGATGGGTGTCAGCGACGCCGCCGCCACCGCGCGGTTCAAGCCGGTCGCGGCGCGCGGCGTGACGCTGTCGCTGGTCGGCGGCACGATCACTGCGGCCGGAACGCTGTTCGAACCGGTCAGCAGCACCAAGGTCGCCGACGTCACGCTTGTCCACGCACTGAGCACGGGCATCGGCCGCGCTGACCTGCTGGTGCCGGGGATCGTGTTCGCCAAGGACGCGCTGCAACCCGAGGCGCTGACGCCATTGACGTTCGGCGTGATCGCCGACGTCAATGGATCGGTCAGCGGCGACGGGCACATCGCGTGGACCCCCGACGGCGTGACGAGCACGGGGGTGTTTCGGACCGCCGGCACCGACCTTGCCGCCGCGTTCGGCCCGGTGACCGGGATCGCGACCGACATCCGCTTCACCGACCTGCTCAATCTGCAAAGCGCACCGGGGCAGGTCGCGACGATCCGCACGCTCAACCCCGGCATTCCGGTCAGCGACGGGACGATCCGCTATCAGACCCTGCCGGGTGCGCGCGTCCAGGTCGAGGGCGGGGCGTGGCCGTTTGCGGGCGGATCGCTGACGCTCGACCCGACGCTGCTTGATTTCTCCGCGCAGAGCGAACGGCGGATGACGTTCCACATCGCCAACATGGCCGCCGACCAGTTCCTTCAGCAGTTCGATTTCAAGAATCTCGACGCGACAGGGATCTTCGACGGCGTGCTGCCGATGATCTTCGACGAGACGGGCGGCCGGATCGAGGGCGGCGACCTGCGCGTCCGGCCGGGCGGCGGGACGCTCGCCTATGTCGGCGATCTCAGCCAGAAGGATCTCGGCATCTGGGCGAACATCGCGTTCCAGGCGCTCAAGTCGCTGCGCTACCAGTCACTGCGCGTCGGCATGAACGGGCCGCTCGCGGGCGAGATGGTGACCGACGTGCGCTTTGCCGGGATCAGCCAGGGCGAGGGGGCGAAGTCGAACTTCATCGTCCGCCGGCTGCAGAAGCTGCCCTTCGTGTTCAACATCCGGATCAAGGCGCCGTTTCGCGGACTGCTCGATTCGGCGCAGAGCTTCTATGACCCGAAGCGGCTGATCGAACGCAACCTGCCCGCACTGATCCAGCAGCAGTCCGCACCGCCATCCCCCGGGCCTGCCGTTCCCGCAGCCCCATCCATTCAGCCCGCCGAAAGCAGGATCGTGCCATGACCGAAACAGGATTGAACAAGCTGGAGCAAAGACCGATCTTGCACAGGATGAGGACGATCGTCTTTCTGGTCACGACCGCCGCCGCCCTGCCGGGCTGCATCAACGTGTCGGCGCCCGATAAGCCGATCGAGATCAACCTCAACATCAATGTGACGCAGGAAGTGGTCTATCGTCTCGATGGCGAGGCGAAATCGCTGATCCAGCAGAATCCGGGGATATTCTGAGATGAAGATCAAGGCTTTGACGATGATCGCAGCGGTGGCGGTGCTTGGCGGCCTGTCGGTCGCCGCGTCGGCGCAGCGTGACCCGGCCTATGCCGCGGCGCGCGCGGGCGGCGAGGTCGGCGAGCAGCCCGACGGCTATCTCGGGCTGGTCGGCGCGGCGAGCGGCGACCTGCGTGCGCTGGTCAACAGCATCAACATCCAGCGCAAGTCGGCCTATACCGCCAAGGCGCAGGCGAGCGGCGCGACGGTCGAGCAGCTGGCGTTCACCAGCGGTTGCAACCTGATCGCGGGGACCAATCCGGGCGAAAAGTACAAGACGCCGGGTGGTGTGTGGAAGACGCGCACCGCCGCCGCACCGGAGCGTGATTCGCGCTGCGTCTGAGCATGCCGTCCTAAGGCCCTACGTCATCCCGGGCTCGACGAAGGATCCAGAACCACACATGGTCCGCCTGCGGCTCTGGATCCTGACTTTCGTCAGGATGACGGATGATAGACGGCGTAACGCGCCCCGCAGTCACCACATTGATGACGATACTGTCACACCGGTTGACTTGGCCCCCCCCCTTTTCTAAACGGACCGCGCCTTGGCGGGATCGCTCGTCGCTGCGTATATCTCCCCGGTGTCGTATCAGGTGGAGAGCATGTCGTGGCGGAGATCGAACCCGGACAGGAGCCCTACGGTGTTGAAGATCCGCGACTTTCCGCGCTCGATGAGCGATTGAGGGAGGTCAAGGCTCGGGAGACGCTGAAAAAGGGGCAGGGAGGGCCGGATGCCGAGCGGGGTTACTCGCAGGGCAATCGGGTCATCTCCGCCCTGATCGGGAGTCTCGTCGGCAGTGCGCTGATCGGATGGTTGATTGACCATTGGGTCGGCACTGGGCCTTGGGGTCTGATCGTGTTGCTGTTCCTCGGAATCGCGGTCGCGTTCAGGCAAATCATTCGAATTTCAGGCGAACGCCCGGAGTAGCCGGGCGTTTGTCGTTTCAAGACGGCAGGGATTCCACGTGGCGGCAGAACAGGGCGGCAAGATCGATCCGATGCACCAGTTCCTGATCGAGCCGGCGTTCGGCTCGCACTGGATCGTAGGTGGTTACGACCTGTCCTTCACCAATTCCGCGATGTGGATGGTGGTGACTCTGGTCGCACTTTGGGCCTTCATGATCGGCGGGATGAAGCGCGAGCTCGTCCCCGGTCGCTGGCAGGCCGCGGTCGAGGGCTTTACGGGCTTCATCTCGGGCATGCTCGAGCAGAATGTCGGGCCTGGCGGCAAGCGCTTTATCCCCTACGTCTTCTCGCTGTTCATGTTCATCCTGTTCGCGAACATCATCGGCCTGATGCCGTTCGGTATCGTGCCGGGCGTTCACCCGTTCACCGTGACCAGCCACATGACCGTCACCGGCGTGCTGGCGCTGATCAGCTTTGCGATCGTCCTGATCGTCGGCTTCGGCAAGCACGGTTTCCACTTCTTCTCGCTGTTCGTGCCGAGCGGCACGCCCGCGCTGATGATTCCGCTGATCTTCGTCGTCGAGCTGATGTCGTTTCTGGTGCGTCCGTTCTCGCTGGGTCTGCGACTGTTCGTGGCGATGACGGCGGGGCATATCCTGCTCAAGGTGCTCGCGGCCTTCGTGATCAACGGCATCAACCTGGGCGGCGTCTATATCGGTCTGGTGACCGCGCCGAGCATGCTGCTGATGATCGGCATCACGCTGCTCGAGCTGCTGGTCGCCGCGATCCAGGCCTATGTGTTCGCGCTGCTGACGTCGGTCTATCTGAACGACGCGGTCAACCTTCACTAAGTTTTCTTTCGAACCACTACTGATTTTCCAAGGGAGTTTTAACATGGACGTCAACGCAGCAAAGATGATCGGTGCCGGCCTCGCAGCGATCGGCATGGGCCTCGCCGCACTCGGCGTGGGTAACGTCTTCGCCCAGTTCCTCGCCGGCGCGCTGCGCAACCCGGGCGCTGCAGACAGCCAGCAGGGCCGTCTGTTCATCGGCTTCGCGGCTGCCGAGCTTCTCGGTCTGCTCGCATTCGTCACGATGATCATCCTGGTGTTCGTCGCCTAACATGCGCTGATCTGGCCGGGCGATATCCCGTCCGGCCGTATCACGAAGGACTGCCATGCCCCAGATTGCCCAGATAGCCGCCACCTACGCTTCACAAATCTTCTGGCTGCTCCTCACCTTCGGGATCCTGTATTTCGGGATCGGCAAGGGGATGGTGCCTAAGATCGTGTCGACCGTGGACGCGCGTGAAGGCCGAATCGCGGGCGATCTGGCAGCGGCAGTCGCTGCACGGGCGCAGGCCGATACGGTCCAGGCGACCTGGCAGGCCGAAATGGATGCGGCGCGCGTCGCGGCACAGGCCGAGACCGCGGCCGCGGCCAAGCGGGCGGCAACGGCTTTCGAGCAGCAGGTCCATGCGGCCGATGCCGAAATCGCCGAGCGTCTGGGTCATCACGATCTCGCCGTGGCGAATGCGAAGGCGCAGGCCCTCGCCAATCTTCAGAATGTCGCAGCCGAAGCGGCACAGCAACTGGCCGACAAGGTTGCCGGACTTCAGGTGAGCCTGGACTCGGCGAGCGATGCGGTACGCAGGACGATGGCTCATGGCTAATACCCCCGCCGCCAACCCGGACGCACCGGCCAAGGTGATCTCGGCCGAGGGCATGGCGCCCGAAGGCTCGATCGACAATCAGGGGTTGCAGGGTCACACCGTCGCGCCCGGTACCGTCGAGCATGTCGTCGACCCGACCGCGCTCGGCGTCAACTCGACCGGCTGGGTCGCGATCGCGATGATCATCGTCCTGGCGCTGATGATGTGGAAGAAGGTCCCCGGCATGATCGGGCGGTCGCTCGACGCCAAGATCGCCGGGATCCGCACGCAGCTCGACGAGGCCAAGGCGCTGCGCGCCGAGGCCGAGGCGATCCGTGCGGAGTATGAGGCCAAGGCCAAGACTGCGCATCTCGAAGCCGAAGCGATGAAGGCGCATGCGCATACCGAAGCCGCGGCGATCATCGCCAAGGCCAAGGCGGGTGCCGAGGATTTGATGACGCGTCGCGCCAAGATGGCCGAGGATAAGATTGCCGCCGCAGAGCGCGCCGCGATCGCCGAGGTCCGTGCGCGGGCCGCCGACGCCGCTGCCAAGGCAGCCGGTATTTTGATCGCCGAGCATCACGATGCCGCCGCCGACCGCGCGATGGTCGATCGGTCGATCTCGGGGCTTGGCCGCCTGAACTAATCGTCTGCTCCCCCGCGAAAGCGGGGGGCAGGTTCTCACGACACAGCGCCGGCAACCCTGGACCCCCGCTTCCGCGGGGAACGGTCGTTCGCTCGGCGCCTTTTTCGTTTTTTACAGGCGGCCGTCTCTTCCCGGGTTTCCGGCGGCTGCGTCTCCAATCTGAGCCCGTTGGAGATACTCTTATGTCCTGGCTCATCCTCGGCGTTGCCGTGATCACCGAAATCACCTGGGCGCTCAGCCTCAAATGGGCGGCGACCGTTGCCACGTGGCAGGCGTCTTCGGTTCCGATCGTGCTGAGCTTCGTCAACATGGGCCTGCTCGCGCTCGCCATGCGTGGGCTGCCGGCGGGTACGGCGTATGCGATCTGGACCGGCGCTGGGGCGATCGGCGTGATCATCGGTGGCGTGATCCTGTTTGGCGACAAGGTCAGCGGCGTGCAGGCGTGTTTCATGGCGCTGACCGTCATCGGGATCGTTGGGACCAAGGTGTTTGCGCAAGCCTGATCGTCTGCCGTTGCCCGCAGGGCATGAAGAAGACTGCTCACGCGAAAGCGCGATGGCGCGAAAAGAAGGAAAATTAGTTCGCGCAGAGGCGCAGAGAGCGCGGAGGCGTGGCGCTTGGGATGGATCTTCCGACTGCCACACGGGCCATGAGCCTCCGGCGGTTCGAGGACAGATGCCAACCCTAATCGCTTCTTCTCTCTGCGTCCTCTGCGCCTCTGCGCGAAAATTCTCTACTCTTCGCGCCATCGCGCCTTCGCGTGACCATCAAGTCCTCGGCTGGCATAACCCCCTTCGACTCCCTAGATTCCCCAGCGATGTCCTCCCCCAATTCCCCCGACCGTTTCAACGAAGACAAATCCACCTTCGCCGTCCGCGGCGGCGGCGAGGCGCCCGATCTTGCGGCGGGCGTCGCGGCGATCCGCAACGTGCTCGACACGCTGCCGATCCGCCCCGGCGTCTACCGGATGCAGGATGCGCGCGGCGACGTGCTCTATGTCGGCAAGGCGCGGGCACTCAGGAACCGGGTCGCCAACTATGTCCAGGTCGAACGCCTGGCCAAGCGGCTGCAGCGGATGGTGTCGCAGACCCGGTCGATGACGATCGTCACGACCAACAACGAGGCCGAGGCGCTGCTGCTCGAATCGCAGCTGATCAAGCGCTATCGCCCCGCCTACAACGTGCTGCTACGCGACGATAAGAGCTTCCCCTTCATCCTGCTGCGCGACGATCACGACTTTCCGCGCGTCCAGAAGCACCGCGGCGCCCGGCGTGCGAAGGGCAATTACTACGGCCCGTTCGCCAGCGCAGGGTCGGTCAACAACACGCTCAACGCGCTCCAGAAGCTGTTCCTGTTGCGCAGCTGCACCGACAGCTTCTTCAAGACCCGCGACCGTCCGTGCCTGCTCTACCAGATCAAGCGCTGCTCCGCGCCGTGCGTCGGCCGGATTGACGAGGGTGCGTACAAGGAGCTGGTCGAGGACGCGAAGAGCTTCCTCGCGGGCAAGTCGACCGGCGTGCAGGCCAAGCTCGGCGCGCAGATGCAGGCTGCCGCCGAAAACATGGACTTCGAACTCGCCGCGCTGCTGCGCGACCGGTTGAAGGCGCTGACGTTCATCCAGGGCACGCAGGCGATCAACGCGGAAGGGGTGGGCGACGCCGATATCTTCGCGATGGCGTGCAAGGACGGGCTGATCGGCATCCAGGCGTTCTTCATCCGCGGCGGTCAGAACTGGGGGCATCGCAGCTTCTTCCCGCAGCACACCAACGACGTGCCCGAGGACGAGGTGCTGACCAGCTTTCTCGGGCAGTTTTATGAAGACGTGCCGCCCGCACGGCAGATCCTGCTCGACCGCGAGCTTCCCGAAGGCGCGCTGCTGGTCGAGGCGCTGGGCGAGCGCGCGGGCTACAAGGTCGCGGTGCAGGTGCCGCAGCGCGGCGATCGCCGTCGCCTGATGGATCAGGCCAAGCGCAATGCGGTCGAGGCGATCGAGCGACGTCAGGCCGAGTCGACGACGCAGGCCAAGCTGCTGCGCGAGGTCGCCGACCTGTTCGACCTCGCCGAGCCGCCGCAGCGGATCGAGATCTACGACAACAGCCATATCCAGGGCACTGCCGCGACCGGCGCGATGGTGGTCGCCGGCCCCGAAGGCTTCCGCAAGGGCCAGTATCGCAAGTTCAACATCAAGAACAAGGAGACCATCCCGGGCGACGATTTCGGGATGATGCGTGAGGTCTTCACCCGGCGGTTCGCGCGCGCGCAGGCCGAGGATCCCGACCGCGACTCGGGCGAATGGCCCGACCTGGTGCTGATCGACGGCGGCAAGGGGCAGCTCAATACGGTGAAGGCCGCGCTCGAGGAGCTCGGCGTCGAGGACGTGTGCCTCGTCGGGATCGCCAAGGGGCCGCAGCATGGCCGCGACGGGCGCGAGGTATTCCACATGCTCGACGGTCGTGAATTCCAGCTGCCCGTCAACGCGCCGGTGCTGTTCTACCTCCAGCGCTTACGCGACGAGGTCCACCGGTTCGCGATCGGCGTCCACCGCGACAAGCGCAGCAAGGCGATCGGCGCGAGTCCGCTCGACGAGGTTCCGGGCATCGGCCCGGCGCGCAAGAAGGCGCTGCTGATGCATTTCGGCACCGGTCGCGCGGTCCGCAACGCCAGCCTGCAGGATCTGCAGCAGGCGCCGGGCGTGTCCGCAGCGGTCGCACAGCAGGTGTACGACTTTTACCATTCAAGATAATTCAGTTTAATAATGTTGATCAATCTTCGGCTGAGGCCGATAGATTGCGGAGGTCGGGTCACGCCTGTCTCGTAGGCGGAAACCTTATCTTCACCACGGGACACTAGGCCAGTGACGTGACCACGGCAGTTTTCCTGACGATCGACACCGAATTTGCCTGGCGGCACCACCGCGAGGGGCTTTGTAGCGATGCGATCTACCACCGGTCGGTCGAGCCCGCGGGCGTCGGGATCAGCTATCAGCTCGACAAGCTCGCGCGGTACGGCCTGAAGGCCTGTTTCTTCGTCGACCCGATGCCCGCGCTGACCTTCGGGATCGAGCCGGTCCGGCGGATGGTCGCGACGATCCTCGACGCGGGGCAGGAGGTCCAGCTGCATCTCCATCCCGCCTGGACCGCCGCAATTGCCCGGGATTGTGGCGCGAATCACGCGAAGTTCGACCTGTCCGACTATCCGCTGGCCGAACAATACGCGCTGATCCTGCGCGCCACCGAACTGCTGATCGACGCGGGTGCGCCCGACCCGATCGCGTTTCGCGCGGGCAGCTATGCCGCGAACGACGATACGCTGGCCGCGCTCGCTGTGCTCGGTTTCGCCTATGACAGCAGCCATAACGGTGCGGCTGCGTGCGATGCGAGCAGGATCTCGCTGTCGCCGCGTCAGATCGCGCCGGTCGCCGTGCAGGGTCTGATCGAGATCCCGGTGACCGTGATCGAGGATCGGCCGGGTCAGTTGCGCACGCTGCAGCTCTGCGCCCTGTCCGCGAACGAGAGCCGCGATGCGCTCGAACACGCCGCGGCCCGGGGGCATGTCGCCGCGACGATCGTCAGCCATGGTTTCGAGCTGGCGAATCGGCAGGGCACGCGCGCGAACGCGGTCCATGTCCGCCGGTTCGAGGCGCTGTGCGCGACGCTGGCGGAGCTGCGCACGGATTTGCCAACCCGGCATTTCCGCGATCGCCCGCCGCTGGTCCTTGGCCGGCACGACCGGCCGCTGGCGCGCGATCCGATCCGGCGGGGCCTGCGCCAGGCCGAGCAGCTCTGGTCGAACTGGGTCGAAGAACGCGCCTGATGACCGCGGTCAGCGTCCGCCTGAAGTTCCAGCTCGGCGCGCGCACGCTGGCGACGATCCCGCGCCGGCTGGTGCGCGTCGCGCTGTCGCTCGACGATGTGCTGGCGGGCGATGTACCGATCCTGCCCGCGCTGCCGACCCAGGCCGATGGCTATGTGGTCACCTCGTTGCCCGCGGACCGGGTGGACGCGCTGGACACGCATCGCCTGCTGACCGTCGTCCGGCAGCGTTATGTCCGGTATCACGCAGACCTGCGGATCGGCGAGGCGGCATGGCTCGCGACGCTGTCGGGCAGCGCGCGGTCGGGGCTGAAGCGCAAGTCGAAGCGGCTGGCCACCCTGTCGGGCGGCAGGCTCGACATCCGCGCCTATCGGACCCCTGCTGAGATCGCGGTGTTTCACCCGCTGGCGCGGACGGTGTCGGCGACCACCTATCAGGAGCGGCTGCTGGGATCGGGGCTCCCTGACGGCGAGGCGGCGCTGCAGGGTTTCGAGGCGCTCGCCGCGGCGGACCGGGTGCGGGCCTGGCTGCTGTTCGTCGAGGGCCGGCCAATCGCCTATCTCTGCTGTACCGCGCAGGGCGGGACGCTGCGCTATGACCATGTCGGGCATGACCCCGCCGAGAACGCTCTGTCGCCGGGTGCGGTGTTGCAGGTCGAGGCGATGCGGCAGCTGTTCGACGACCGCTTCGCCTGGTTCGATTTCACCGAGGGGGAGGGGCAGCACAAGCGGCAGTTCGCGACGACGGGGACGGCGTGCGTCGATCTGCTGCTGTTGCGGCCGATGCTGGCGAACCGCGCGACGGTGGCCGCGCTGGGGGCGTTCGATGGCGCGGCGGGCTGGGCGAAGCGGACGCTGTCGCATCCGCGGCTCGCACGCATGATGCGCGGGATCCGGCGCTGAGCGCGCCTGACAGGTGGATCTGGAACAAGCGAAGTTTTCGAGGCTCCCGTTCGTCACGACGCACGCGTAAGAACGGGCGATGCATCTTCGCGCGTCCGCCATCGTCGTCGCCGTTCGCCAGCATGGCGAGCATGGCGCGATCGTGCGGGCATTGACGCGCGAGGACGGCGTGCAGCCGGGTTATGTGCGCGGCGGGCGGTCGCGCGCGATGCGGCCGGTGCTGCTCGCGGCGAACGTGATCCAGGGCGAATGGCGCGCGCGGACCGGTGACCAGCTCGCCGCGCTGACCGCCGAGCTGATCCACAGCCGCGCGACGCTGCACGGCGAGCCGCTCGCGGCGGGTGCGCTCGAATGGGCGACGGCGCTGG
>NZ_JPJC01000055.1:0-2994 GCF_000733135.1 Sphingomonas sp. FUKUSWIS1 | reverse complement strand
CAGTCACGGCGCCGGGCTGGCGGGGCTGGCGGGGGTGCTCGGCTGGGTGGCGTGCGCGCGCGGCTGGGGGATGGACGGGCCCTATGCCGCGCTGGTCAACCTGCTCGCCTGCGCGGTCCCGATGATCCTGTGGTCGGTGCTGGTCGACAAGGTCCATCGCCGGCCGAGCACCGGGCTGGACTGGTCGCGGCCCCGGCCATGGCGCGAGACGATCGACGTCAGCCTGACCAAGCTCGCCGCCTTCTGGGTGACCTGGGCCGGGATCGCGGTGATCTATGGCACCGGGCGATTCTATTGGGAGGGGAATTTCGCCTTTGCGATGTGGTGCTTCACCAACGCCGCGCCGATCCTCGTGCTCGTGTCGATCCCCTATGTCCTCTGGCTCGACCGCTATCTGGTCGCGCCGAAGGACGGAGCGTGGTCGCTCGGGGCATGGCTGACCGGGCAGCCGGGGGTCGATCGTGCTGCGCTCCACAACCACCTACGCAGCTGGGGAGTGAAGGCGTTCTTCCTCGCCTTCATGCTCGCGATCGTGCCGGGCGGGTTCGGCGAGTTCATCCGCGGCGACACAAGCGCGATCCTGCGCGACCCTGTCGCGCTCGCCAGGTGGCTGATCACCTTCATGTTCCTGATCGACGTCGCCTTTGCGACGGTCGGCTATGTCCTGACGCTGCGACCGCTCGATTCGCATATCCGCAGCGCCAATCCGTTCGCAGCCGCCTGGATGGCGGCCTTGATGTGCTATCCGCCGATCATCCTCATGAGCGACGGCGGACCGATGGACTATCACCCGGGCACGCAGGAATGGGACGTCTGGTTCCAGTATCACCCCGTCCTGCTGGTGCTGATCGGCGCGGTATTGGTCGCGCTGACCGCGATCTATGCGTGGGCGACGATGGCGTTCGGCCTGCGATTCTCCAATCTCACCAACCGCGGGATCCTGACGCACGGGCCCTATGCCTGGTCGCGGCACCCCGCCTATCTGTCGAAGAACCTGTTCTGGTGGCTGTCGACGATCCCCGTGCTGACGACGGGGACGCCGATCGACGCGATGCGCGCGACCCTGCTGCTCGCGGCGGTCAGCGGGGTCTATTACTGGCGTGCGCGGACCGAGGAGCGGCATCTCGGCCTCGACCCCGATTACCGCGCCTATAGCGACTGGATGGCGCGCAACGGACCGGTACCGCGCCTCCTGGCGTGGGTGGCGGGATCGCGCCGAGCGTCAGGCGCCTAGAAGCTTTCCACGCCGTATACCTTGGCGATATCGCCGCCCCAGACACCGTTGTATTTGTCGAGCAGCAGCTCGGCGGGGACCTTGCCCGAGCGGACGATCTCGCGCAGCGGATCGAGGAAGCCGGTCTCGTTGTCGCCCGCCTTGTTCAGGCGCGCGCGCGACGACAGGCCGGCACCCGCGATATCGAGCACCTGTGCAGCGATGTCGCGCAACTGGCCGCCACCTGCGATCGGCGCATTCAGCCCGAGCTTGGGCACGGCATCGCGCAGCGACTGGCGTTCGTCGATCGTCCAGTCCTTCACCAGATCCCAGGCCGCATCGAGCGCACCCTGATCGTAGAGCAGCCCGACCCAGAGCGCGGGCAGCGCGCAGATCCGGTTCCACGGTCCGCCATCGGCGCCGCGCATCTCGAGGAAGGTCTTCAGCCGCACCTCGGGGAAGGCGGTCGAGAGATGATCGGTCCAGTCGTCGAGCGTCGGCTTCTCGCCGGGCAGGACGCTGAGCTCGCCCTTCAGGAAGTCGCGGAAGCTGAGCCCCGCCGCGTCGATATATCTGCCGTCGCGGTAGACGAAGTACATCGGCACATCGAGCGCATAGTCGGTGTAGCGATCATAGCCGAAGCCGTCCTCGAACACGAAGGGCAGCATGCCGGTGCGGTGCGGGTCGGTGTCGGACCAGATATGGCTGCGATAGGACAGCATGCCGTTGGGCTTGCCCTCGGTGAACGGCGAATTGGCGAACAGCGCGGTGGCGAGCGGCTGGAGTGCCAAGCCGACGCGGAATTTCTTCACCATGTCCGCTTCCGACGCGTAATCCAGGTTCACCTGGATCGTGCAGGTCCGCAGCATCATGTCGAGCCCCATGCTGCCGACGCGCGGCATGTGCCGCAGCATGATCGCATAGCGCCCCTTGGGCATGATCGGCAGCTCCGCGCGGGTCTTGTCGGGCCACATGCCGAGACCGAGGAAGCCGATGCCGAGCTTTTCGCCCGCGGCCTTGACCTGTTCGAGATGACGGCCGGTCTCGGCGCAGGTTTCGTGAAGGGTCTCGAGCGGCGCGCCCGACAGTTCGAACTGGCCCGCGGGCTCCAGGCTGATGCTCCCGTCCGCACCGGTCATCGCGATGACGTTCTCGGTACCATCGGGGCCGCGCTCGAACACGGGCGCCCAGCCATATTGCTCAAGCTCGCCGAGCAGCGCGCGGATGCCGCTCGCCTCTGTGTACGAAGGCGCGCGATGGTCGTCTTTCGCGTACACGAATTTCTCGTGCTCGGTGCCGATCCGCCAGCGGTCCTTGGGCTTTTCACCACGCGCGAAGCTGGCGATCAACTGGTCGCGCGACTCGATCGTCGGGCTGGTCTTTGCAGGGGCGGTCTTGCTCGTCATCGCCGCGCCTTACGCGGCGATGAACGAGGGTGCTAGAGGGGATTCGGACCGGTCGGTAGCAATGTCACGCGACGGGTGACGGGACGGGCGGTTCGGCCGCCCAATCGCCCGCCGCCGCCATCCACAGCGCGACCGCCGCCGCCGCGGCGGTTTCCGCGCGGAGGATGCGCGGGCCGAGCCCGATGCCGACCGCCTGGGGATGCGCGCGAATCGCCGCGCGCTCGTCGGCGTCGAAACCGCCTTCGGGGCCGATCAGGATCGCCGCGGGACCGGCATGCGCACGCATCGTCGCCAACGCGGGCGCGCCGCCGGTCTCGTCGGCGAAGAACAGGATGCGATTGGCGGGCCAGTCGCGGAGCAGCGCTGTGAGCTTTG
>NZ_JPJC01000054.1:0-2109 GCF_000733135.1 Sphingomonas sp. FUKUSWIS1 | reverse complement strand
CGCCGACGCGGCGGGCGTCGCGCCGCCGCTGGTCAATCTGGGCGGCGGGTTCGGCGTCCCCTATTTCGCCAACGACATCGCGCTCGACGTCGAGCGGGTCGGCGCGGCGCTGCACGCGGCACTCGAGACACGCGCGGCGGTGCTGCGGGACACCCGGTTCGCGATCGAGCTCGGGCGGTGGCTGGTCGCCGAGGCCGGCGTGTACCTGACCCGCGTGATCGACGTGAAGCACAGCCAGGGCGAAGTCTTCGTCGTGGTCGATGGCGGGCTGAACCATCAGCTCGCGGCGAGCGGCAATTTCGGCACCGTGGTCCGGCGCAACTATCCGATCGCGGTCGCCGCGCGGATGGGGGAGGCGGCGGCCGCGGACGCAGTGTCGGTCGTGGGACCGCTGTGCACCCCGCTCGACCGGCTCGGTGACCGCGTCGCGCTGCCGCCGGTCGTGCCCGGCGACCTGATCGCGATCTTCATGGCGGGCGCATACGGCGCCAGCGCGAGCCCGGCGGCGTTTCTCGGGCATCCACCCGCGCTCGAGATCGTTACTTCAGTCCAACCCCAGCCATGAGCGTGGCGGCGGGCGGGGTTGCGGGGCGCTCCTAAACGCTATCTTCACCTGTTTCCCTGCATAGCCCGTGCGAGTTTAACCGGCCATCGGACACCCGTTGCCGGGATGGCGCCAGGAGATCAGTGCCCATGCGTTCCGGACCCGTTTCCCGTTCCCTGTTCACGCTGGGGCTCGCCGCGTCGTCGCTGGCCGCCTGCAGCAGCACCGGCGGTCCGCCCGAACTGCCGCCCGCAGCCTATGTCGCGAACAAGGAGCTGCCGGGCGAGGAATATGTGATCGGCCCGCTCGATCAGCTCAACATCTTCGTCTGGCGCAATCCCGAACTGTCGTCGAAGGTCCAGGTCCGCCCCGACGGCCGGATCACGACGCCGTTGGTCAACGACATGTCCGCGGTCGGCAAGACGCCCGCCCAGCTCGCCGACGACATGAAGAAGGCGCTCGGCGAATATGTCAAAAACCCGATCGTCTCGGTGATCGTCGAGAATTTCAGCGGCACCTACAGCCAGCAGGTCCGCATCGTCGGCGCGACCGAAAAGCCCGCCTCGATTCCCTATCGTGCCAATATGACGCTGCTCGACGCGATGATCGCGGTCGGCGGGCTCAGCCAGTATGCGGCGGGCAACAAGGCGCGGCTGGTGCGCTACGACCGGGCGAGCGGCAAGCAGAGCGAGTTCTCGCTGCAAATCTCGAACCTGTTGAAAAAGGGCGATTCGTCCGCCAATGTCAGGCTCGAGCCCGGTGACGTCATCATCATCCCCGAATCGATGTTCTGAGGCGTGTCGGTATGAACGGCATCTATGACGAGGCGCGGGTCGCGCTGCACGCGATCTGGACGCGGCGGTGGCTCGCGCTCGCGATCGCGTGGGGCGTGTGCGTGCTCGGCTGGCTGTTCGTATCGCAGATCCCGAGCCGCTATGAATCGCGCGCGCGCGTCTTCGTCCAGATGCAGAACCTGCTGCCCGCGAGCATGGACCAGCCGTCGGCCTCGAGCCGCACCGACATCGACACGATCCGCCAGACGCTGACCTCCGCGGTCAATCTGGAGAAGGTCGTGCGCGGCACCGACCTCGCCAACACGGTGGCCAGCGACCGCGACGTCGCCGACCGCGTCGCCAGCCTCGCCCAGTCGATCAAGGTCACGTCGGCGCAGGACAATCTGTTCGAGATCGCGACGACCGCGGCGAGTCCGAAGCTGGCGCGGACGATCACGCAGAAGCTGATCGACATCTTCGTCGAGGGCAATCTGGCAGGCGACCGGACGAGCACCAGCCAGAGCCTCAGCTTTCTCGACAAACAACTGGCGCAGCGGCAGAAGCAGCTGCAGGACGCGGAGGCCAAGCGCGCCGACTTCCAGAACCGCTATCTCGGCGCGCTGCCCGGCACCGGGTCGGTCGCCGACCGGATCGGTGCCGCGCGGTCGCAGATGGCGCAGGTCGATGGCGATCTCGCGGCGGCGCAATCGGGACTGGCGGCGGTGCAGGGACAGATGGCCGGCGTCGCGCGAACCGTCGCGGGCAGCGGCGGCGTCGCCGGTGCGGCCGGAC
>NZ_JPJC01000053.1:0-3908 GCF_000733135.1 Sphingomonas sp. FUKUSWIS1 | reverse complement strand
CTCGGCTTCGCGCCCGCGCCGCCGTTCGGCGCGGCGTTCGACGCCGAGCCCGCCGCGCCCCCGGTCTGGCCCAATCCGGCGTGGCCAAGTCCGTCCTCGCCCACCCCGTCCGGGGTTCCGATGTCTTCGCCGCCTTCGGCTGCGCAGACCGCCGACGATCTGCCGCCGCCGATCATCCGACCCTTTGCGCCATTGGCTGCCCAGCCTGCCGCCGCGCCGGCCGCCGCATCGAATGTCGCGGATGAGCAGGCCGAGCTGCCGGCGGTTGCGACGACCGTGCCGGCCGCGAACACCGACAGCGCCGCTCCGTCCTCCTATGCGGGCAGCCGGAGCGACGCCGATTCCTATGATGCATTCGCACATGCCCCGCCGTTCCGCGCACGGCGCAACACCACCCGGCTGTGGACGATCGGTGCGGTGGCGGCCGGGCTTCTGATGCTGCTGGGCGTCGCTGCGATCCTCTATGTCGGCGCGCCTGGCCTTGCGACGCAGCTTGGACTCGTGACGGGCGCGGACGAGACACCGCTGCGACTGCGCGACAATCCGATCGAGCGCCGCGAACTGGACAACGGATCCGAGCTGTTCGCGGTCAGCGGCCAGGTCACCAATCCCTCCGATTCGACGCAGCGCGTGCCCGACATCCGCGCCGAGCTGCGCGATGCGCAGGGCCGGATCGTGTATAGCTGGACGATCACCCCGCAAAAGCGGACGCTGACACCTGGCGCGGCGATCGATTTCAACTCCGCCAAACTCGACGTGCCGTCGAATTCGAAACGGCTCGAGCTGAGCTTTGCCGGCGAAAACGCCTCCTGATCCGGTTCCGCCGCCCCGACGCGGTGGCGGCATAGGGCCCTGCGACATGATTTTCTCGCAGCGGCGCGCATTCGATGGCGAAAGGGCGTTGCGGGATCGCAAAAGCCTTGCTAGTGGCACCGGCCTACCAGCTAGCCGGCTTGTCCGGTCAGTGTTTCACGTGCGGCCGTGGCGGAACTGGTAGACGCGCAACGTTGAGGTCGTTGTGGGCGAAAGCCCGTGGAAGTTCGAGTCTTCTCGGCCGCACCACTTTCCTCGTTTCTACCGACCCGGATCAGAACCACCCCCATGGGGGACATGACGGTCCGTCCTGCGGGATCCTGTCAAAGCGGAGCACGGCGATGGCCGATTCGATCGACGACCAGATCATCGAAACGCCCGATGGCCCGATGACGTTCGCGCAGTGGAAGAAGAAGCACCCCGTGCAGCTCCCGTCGCGCCGCACCAAGGGCAAGAAGCTTCCAAACAAGGTGAAGTTGACGACCGACGAGGTTTAGTCGCCGGTCGTCGTTGCCAGGCCCCTGGGAGGGGGGATGGGGACCTGACAATCGGGGTTTGACTCCAGCACCCGGGACAAAGTCACGAGCGATAGCGGCGCAACGAAGCGAAGCCCGAATCGGTTGCCACGTCGCCAGCAGATTGCCGCAAAAATCGCGAGTCCTCCGGGATCGACGACGAGCTGGGCCGCCTGCCCTTGTGAAAAATGCCCGCAGAGCGACGCCGCGACCTTGAGCTTCGCGCCACCGGTCGAGATATCGACCAGCCTTGCGGCATACCAGCACCCCTCGACATTCAGCCTGACTGGTGCCGAAACCACGAATCGCGGCGATCGGGCGATCATCCCGGCGGCGTCGCGCGTCGCGAAGACGGGGTCGATCGCATGCGGCTCGTCAAAATCGACCCCTGCGTGAAACCCGTCGACCCAGCGGACGGTGGCGCGAAGCAACGGCATGCCACGCACCTTGATCTCAAGCGTCTCACCAAGCGCTGGCAGCGTGGTGAAGCGCGCCTTCAGACCGACGGTCGAAATGTCATGGACGAGACAGATCGAGCCGCGGTCGGCATGCATGACCCGGCCGATCAGCAGGACGGTCGCATGGCGCCGACCGGCACGCCGGTCGCGGTCCGCGGGCTGGCGCAGATCTGCGCCGCTCCCGCTGTCGCCGCCGGTTGCGTCTTCCTCGTCAGGCCCCGAGAGCACGCGCCGTCTCCCCGCCGCCATGCGATCGGGAGGCGCGACGCGCGATCAGCACGCACCGCCCTGTCGGTGCGCGATCGCGCCGTCTAGTCCCTGAGCCTGGCCTGCCTTGCCGCACATTTGATATCCCCGAACGGTGTCGGCGAACCGTGCTAGGCGCGGCTTAACTAATTACTACAAAACCGAAATTACTGTAATACCGTGCTGAATGCCGGTCAGCGTCGGGCGATCGCGGTGAGGTAGCCGGCGACCGCGTCATAGCCGGCTGCGCTCAGCGAGATTTCGATGCGACGCCGATCGGTCGGGTCGTTGACGCGGTCGATCAGCTTCAGCTTGTGGAGGTGCTCGATCCAGCGTTGCGACGTGGTGACCGGTGCATCCGCCATCGCGACCAGCGCCTTGACGTTGGTCGGCCGGTGATCGCGGTGCGAAACGAACAGTGCGACGAGCATGTCCCAGGCCGGCTCGTGAAACAATTCGCCCGGCAGGAAGCGACGGCGCAGTTTACGATGCGCCAGAATCTCCTTGGCCCGGGCGACGAGCATCTCCTCGCTGATCGGGCTCGTCGCATCCTCGGCCCGCTGGTCGACGACCCGCGATGCCCGCGCCGTGAACTCCTCGCTGACGGCGGCCAGCCTCGATCCCAGATCCTTGATCAAGTCGGCAACGGATTCGTCTTTCACCACATGCTCCCGGTCGCCCACAGGGTCTTAAGCCCATAATGACCCAAATATGGCGGCACGCCGGCATAATGGTCAACATCATTCAGCTATCTGTTTTACCGCTCTATTCTTTTCGGCACACGCTATAGTCTCGGAACTTTCTTAAGATGTGCAAAACGGGTCGAAATCTGTTCAGTTTGGTTGTGATTGATGGCTTGCCCCGTGTGGGTTTTTGGGCTGCAACAGGTAGAATTTTGTACCAATGTGAAACCAATATAAGGTTTGATCGATTTTGCCCGCGTCCGGCATGATCCTCCGGCTTGGACGCCCTCCTCGGAGATACGCGATGAATGCTGCACGCATCTATGAGCTTCTGCAGGAAGCCTGTCGCGCGCTCGAACAGGCGGGCGATCATGCGATTGCGGCTTATGTCGGTGTCAGCATGGCGATGGTCGAGGAGAAGTACCTGGTAGGGCACGACCATCTCGACCCGATCGATCAGGACTGAGGCCGGCGCGGTTCCGCACGGCAAGGGCTTGTTATAGCGGCATGCCGGGCCGATGTCCGGACGTCACGCGTTGGCCGTATCAACCGTGCGAAAGGATGTCGTGCCCGCTCCCCTGCCTGCCTATCTGAACGCGATCGGGACTGCGGTCCCCGGCCATGACATTCACGAGGCCTTTATCCGCTGGGCACGCGACCGGGTCGATGCCCGTTCGGCCAGGCTGTTCGATCGGATGGCGGGTCGATCGGGTATCGCGCACCGCTGGTCGGTGCTGCCGCCAACAAAGGCCATCGCGGTCGCGGACGGCGTCGACAGCGGCGACAAGCAGCGGCTGCATGCCGGGTCTCCGGTCGACCCGGGCGGCTTTTACGCGATCGATCCGCATCCCGGCACCGCGGAGCGGATGGCCATCTATGCCGACGCCGCACCCGGTCTTGCCATCGAGGCGATCGCCGCGCTTCAGGAAACGATCGCGCTCGGCACGATAACGCATCTGGTGGTGGCGAGCTGCACCGGGTTCGTCGCGCCCGGTATCGACCAGATCATCGCCCGCAGGCTCGCGCTGCCCGCGACGGTCGAGCGGCTGCTGATCGGGTTCATGGGATGCTATGCCGCGGTCGTCGCGCTCCGCAGCGCGCGGCATATCGTCCGGTCGGAGCCCGGCGCGCGCGTCCTGGTGGTCACCGTCGAACTGTCCACGCTGCACCTGCAGGCGGTGTCCGAGATCGAG
>NZ_JPJC01000052.1:0-2479 GCF_000733135.1 Sphingomonas sp. FUKUSWIS1 | reverse complement strand
AAAGCGGTAGGCGGGCACATCGACCGCGAGCGCGGCGGGATCGGGTGCGGGCAGGTCGGCATAGCCGGTGAGCAGGTCCCCGCCGACCGCGATGCGGTAGTAGACATTGTCGCGTTCGGCGTTCTCGAGCATCCCGAACGCGGCGGCGGGCAGGTCGAGCGTGACCTCGCCGCGCTCGACCTGCACGGTCTCCGCGATCGCGCCGAGCGCGCCCCCGAGGACGCGGTCGCTGGTGCGCCGAACGACATCGGTGATCAGCGTCGCGCCCACCACGCCGATCAGGATTGCCGCAGCGAGCAGCGGGCCGAGCACCGCCACCAGCAGGCGCGTCCGCAGCGCCGGGGCACGCGCCTCAGCCGGCATCGAGCATATAGCCGACGCCGCGGACGGTGCGGATCCCCGGCCCGTCGGGGGCAAGCTTGGTCCGCAACCGTGTGACATGGACCTCGATCGCGTTGCCGCCGACGGGTTCGTCGAACCCGAACACCTCACCGATCAGCAGCTCGCGCGGTACGACGCGGCCCGCGCGCATCGCCAGCGCCTCGAGCACCGCGCGTTCGCGACGGCGCAGATCGAGGACCCGGCCGGCGATATCCGCATCGCCCGTCGAGCGGTTCATCGTCAAACTCCCCACGCTCAGCACCGGGAGCGGGTCGCCGCCGCGCCGTCGTCCCAGCGCGCGGACCCGCGCCTCGAGCTCCTCGGGGTCGAACGGCTTGCGCAGATAGTCGTCGGCGCCGAGATCGAGCCCGCGCACGCGGTCGTCCAGCGCATCGCGTGCGGTCAGCATCAGCACGGGCACGCGCTCGCCGCGTCGCCGCAGCGTCTCGAGCACCGCGAAACCGTCGATCCCGGGCAGCCCGACATCGAGGATGACCAGCGCATAGGGCTCGCCCGCGACGATGCCGAGAGCCTCCTCGCCGCTCGCGACATGATCGACCGCATTGCCGCCCGCCCGCAGCAATGCCGCGATGCTGCGCGCGAGAGCGGCGTCGTCCTCGATCAGCAGAATGCGCAAATCGGCTTACCTCGTTGATTCAAAAGGGCGTGAAAGGTTGGTGACAGCTTCGATTCGTATTCCACCGCTACTGCCTATCCGAACACAGAGACGGAAGGCGAGGAGAGGTGACGATGGCACGAATGGTTTTCACGATCGGATTGCTGGCCACGCTGACCGGGTTCGCGGCGACCGCGGTGTCGGCGCAGCGTCCGGCGGGCTATCCCCGCTCCTATGACACGCTGATCGAAAGCGCACGCGCCGAGCGGCAGGTCCGGATCTATGGCAATGCCGATCGCGCCGAGCTGCTGCCGGTGGTCGCCGCGTTTCGCAAACGCTATCCCGGCATCACCGTCCTCTACGCCGATCTCGGATCGACCGAAATGTATCGCCGCTTCGTCGCCGAGACGCGCGCGCGGCGCCTGTCCGCCGATCTGGTCTGGTCGTCGGCGATGGATCTGCAGGTCAAGCTGATCAACGACGGTTTCGCGCAAAGCTATGCCAGCCCCGAAAAGCCCGCGCTGCCCGCCGTCTCGGTCTGGAAGAACATGGGCTTCGGCGTCACTGCCGAGCCGATCGGGATCGTCTACAACAAGCGGCTGCTGCCGCCGGCGCGCGTGCCGCGGACGCATGCCGAACTGGAGGCGCTGCTGCGGACGCAGCGCACCGCGCTGACCGGGCGCGTGACGACCTTCGATCCGTCACGCTCGAATGTCGGCTATCTCTATCTGTCGGAGGATATGGCGATCACGCGCGACACGCGGTCGTTGCTGGAGGCGATCGCGGCGACCAAGCCGGTCCTGTCGCGGACCAGCGAGCCGATGCTGCGCGGCGTCGCCGAGGGCCGGCAGGCGATCGCCTACAACGTCATCGGCTCCTATGCGCTCGAGCGCGCGAGCACCGATCCGCGGATCGGCGTCGCGTTTCTCAAGGACTATACGATCGTCACGTCGCGGATCGCGTTCATCGCGCGCGAAGCCGCGCACCCGGCGGCCGCCAAGCTGTTCCTCGACTTCCTGCTGTCGCGCGAGGGCCAGTCGCTGCTCGCAAAGCGCAGCCTCTGGCCGGTCCGCACCGACGTGCCCGCGCGCCGCCTTCCCGCTGCGCAGGCCCGACCGATCCGGGTCGGACCGCAGCTTCTCGTCACGCTCGATCATCTCAAGCGCCAGCGCTTCCTGCGCGACTGGACCGCCCTTCTTGCCAACGGAGCCTCTTCCCGATGACCCCATTTCGTACCGGCTGCGCTCTCGTCGCGCTGATCATCGCGACACCCGCGCTCGCCCAGACCGGGGCACCGGCGCCCGGCGACGCCGACCTCGCCGCACTGGTCCGCGCGCAGGCGGCCGAGATTGCCACGCTCAAGTCCCGGCTCGACCGGCTCGAGACCAACGCGGTCGTCGCGCAGGCGGCTGCGCCGGCGGCACCTGTCCAGCAAACCGGGGCTGCGCCGCAGCCGCAGCTCGCGCAGACGGGCGAGCCCCG
>NZ_JPJC01000051.1:15081-17627 GCF_000733135.1 Sphingomonas sp. FUKUSWIS1 | reverse complement strand
CGGGCGGATCGCAAACGCCGGCATCTGCGTCGTTAGCCAGTCCCTGCCGTTACCGACCACGTCGTCGGGTCGCGCACCAATTCCGAACCGGTTCAATGCGATGCTCGCCTGGGTCATCCGTCATCTCCTGCAGTCTGGTCCTAGGCCGGGAGTGTCGCAGGATTATGCCAATCGCGGCGAATGGTTGCCGTGCACGCCGTGCAAGTGCGACGGCCTCCTTTGCAATTGCTGCTTATGCTGCACCGCAATATCTTCAGGGCATCAAAGCTGGGTGACCACCCGATTGCGCCCGGTACGATCTTTCACTGCGGAGCACATATCATGCGCAAGACCGTATACATCATCGCCGCCGCGGCGGCCGCCCTCACCTCGACGATCGGCATGGCCAAGGAAGCCAAGCAGTCCTTCGAGTATGAAGGCAGCACCTATGTCTACACCAGCAGCGTCGAGAACGGCCGCCAGGTCATCAACGGCCGCCGATTCCCGTCGGGCCAGGCGTTTCACCTCATCGTGCGCGGCGACCGCGTGTCGGGTACGGCGGGCGGCGTGCCGGTAGCCTTCGCGACGACCGAAGCATCGGGCGCGGCCGGCGGTATCGCCGCCGTCGCACGCTAAGATGCTGACGGCTCAGCCGATTTCGCGCGGACATTGACCCCGCGAAATCGGCCGGGCTTCAGAACCCCTCGGGCAGATCGATCGGCCCGACCAGCTCGCGGTAGCGCGAGATGGCATAGCGATCGGTCATGCCGGCGATGAAGTCGGCGATGTGCCGGCTGCGATCCGGATCCGCCTCGGGCAGGCGATCGCGCCATTCCTCGGGGATCGTGCCGGGATCGTCGCGATAGATCGCGAACAGCCCGGTCACGATCCCGTGTGCGGCATCCGCCGCGGCGATCTGGCGCGGATGATGATACAGGTTCGCGTACATGAACCGCTTCAGATCGCGCTCTTCCTCGCGCATCGCATCGGAAAATCCGACAAGGCATTCGCCCGCGTCGCGCACGTCCTCGACGCTGGTGACACCGCTTGCCGCGATCCGGCGACGCGTTTCGGCGATCAGGTCGTTGGCCATCGTGCCGATCTGCGAGCGCACCAGTTCACCCATCAGCCGCTTTGCCTTGACATCGGGGAAGCGCGCGCAGGTATCGTCCCAGCCGCGCGCGATCAGCGGGACCGCCATCAGCTGGTCGAGCGTCAGCAATCCTGCGCGCAGCCCGTCGTCAATGTCGTGATTGTCATAGGCGATGTCGTCGGCGATCGCCGCGACCTGTGCCTCGAGCGACGAGAAGCTCGTGAGCGCAAGATCGAACGCCGAATCCGCCACGCGCAGCGCCCAGCCGGGGTGGCGGACCGGGCCGTTATGCTTGGCCAGCCCTTCGAGCGTTTCCCAGGTCAGGTTCAGCCCGTTCCAGCGCGGATAGGGGCGCTCGATCTCGGTCAGCGTGCGCAGCGTGTGGCCATTATGGTCGAACCCGCCCTGCCCGGTCAGCGCGATCTTCAGCGCATCCTCGCCGGCATGACCGAAGGGCGGATGGCCGATGTCATGCGCGAGGCACAGCGCCTCCGTCAGATCCTCGTTGAGCGCGAGCGTGCGGGCGACCGCACGACCGATCTGCGCGACTTCGAGACTATGGGTCAGCCTGACGCGAAAATGATCGCCGTCGGGCGCCATGAAGACCTGTGTCTTGTGGCGCAGCCGGCGGAAGCTGATCGAGTGGATGATCCGGTCGCGATCACGCTGGAACGCGTCACGCGGGCCGCGGACGGTCCCGTTCTGTTCCTCGTGAAGCCGACCTTTGCTCCGCGCCGGGTCCGAAGCCCAGGGCGCACGCGCGCTCACTTGGCGGGCAACTTCGTGACGACCTGACCGGCATCGCTGGTGAAGGAGAAGGTCGAGACGCCCTCCTTGGCGAGCGCATTGACGAAGGTCCGCGCCTCCGCGGCGGTCTTGAACGGCCCCGCCAGCACGCGGTTCGTCGCGCCCCACGGCGCCGTCCAGCCGCCACGCGTTCCGACGACGGTCGGCGCCTTCGCCTTCACGCCCTTCCACGCCTTGGGCAGGTCACCCTCGGTCGCGCCGGTCGACACCTGGACCCAGATGCGCTCGGGGTTGGCGCGCGCGATCCGCTTCTCTTCTGCCGCTGCCTTGTCGGCGATCGCCTTCTTCTCGGCGGCGGCCTTCTTTTCGGCGGCAATCTTCTTGTCGGCGATCGCCTTGCGATCGGCGATCTTCTTGTCCGCCGCCAGCTTCGCGCGCGCCGCCTTCGCCTCGGCGAGCCGGGTCGCGGCAAGCGCCTCCGCCTCGGCGGCGGTATCGCGCTCCGCCTTGGCTTTCGCGTCGGCGAGCGCACGTGCACTGGCGTCGTCGCCCGCACCGAGCCCGGAGGCCGTTGCCGGCACCACGGGTGCAGCCCGAGCTATCGGCGCGACACCGAGTTCGGATGCCGGGATCGACAGCCCGGCAATGATTCGTGCAAGGATCGAATCCTCGCTGACGGGGATGGTCCGCCCGGTCGGAGCAGGCGTGGCGGCGACCGCGACCTGCG
>NZ_JPJC01000051.1:10099-14969 GCF_000733135.1 Sphingomonas sp. FUKUSWIS1 | reverse complement strand
GGGCGTCGCCGGAACCGTTGTAGCGGCGACACCCGCCGCCGCTGGCGTGGTCGGGACAGTGGACGGCACCGTGACCGGGGCCGTCGCGGTTCGCGGCATCACCGACAGCGTTGTTCCAGCCGTCGTCACCGGCGAGACGGGCAGCGCCGCCATCTGGGTGACGATCGCAGAGGGCAGCGCACCGGGCGTATCGGGCGCGCGCGTCGGCGAAGACGCCGCCACGCTTGCCTGCGAGACCCGGTTCGCGTCCGCCGCCGCACCCGACGTCGTCCGGGCCGGTAAGGGCTGGACGAAGGTCGATGTCGGCGCGGACGGGGGGAGCGTCGTGGTCGCTGCAGGACCGGTCGGCCGCTGGACCGGCTGTGTCGATGCCAGCACCACCGGCGGCTTGGGCAGCGGCTGGACCATGACCATCGGCGCAGACGCCTGCACGGTTGCCGCCGGGCGGACGGGCGAAGGCGTTGGCGACGGAGTCGGCGTGGTCGTAGGGGTCGGCGTCAAAGCGGCGACTTCGGCGCGACCCGACCGTGCGGTCTTGTCGCGGCGGGTAACCGATCGATCGGCGGCCGCCTTGGCACGGCCCGTCGGCTGGGGTGCGGGCTGCGGCTCGGCCGCCGCGAGCATTACCGGCGCGGTCGGATCGGCACCCAGTTGCGGCAGGACCGGCGTCATCCGCGCATCGGCGATCCGTTGCGGAGTCGCATGCACTTCGCCGAAATGCACCGCAAAGGCGCGATCTGCGGGCGCAAGCAATGGCAGACGCTGGAAAAAGGGCTGCAGACCGCGGGCCGCAGCCCCGGGCATCATCGTCGTGACGATCGTCTCTGCGCCGCGCACGTCATTGTTCATGGCCAGGATGAACGCGCGCGCGCGCCATGCCCCACGGTCCTTCTTGAGGACCAGCGGGTCGAGCTGCTGCAGTGCCAGATCACGCTTGCCGGATATGCCGAGCGACAGGGCGTAACGCCGGACAGTCTCGTCATCGGGGGCATCGCGCAACGCGACACGATAGTCGCGCTGCGCCCGATCCTGTTCGCCGATCAGGTCATAGGCCAGCCCGCGATCCGCGGCATAATAGCGCGGCTGGAGCCCGAACGCCTCGGCCTGCGCGAAATAGCGGAGCGCCTCGCCCGGTCGCTCGGAGCGGACCAGGATCGAGGCCATGCCGGCCTTCACCCGGCCGTTGCGCGGATCGACCTTCTCGGCGCGCGCGAACAGTGCCGCGGCACCGCTCAGATCACCGAGCCCGATCGACAGATCCCCCGCGCGGACCAGTGCATCGACGTTGCGGGGGTTCGACGCGAGCTGCCGCATCGTGTCGCCGAGACGATCCGCGTCGGTCGTTCCGGGCAAGGGCTGGACGACTTCCTGCGCCCGCGCGCCGCTCGGTGCGGTGACTAGAACCAGCGCGAGCGCGGCAGTCAGGAGATGATGGGTCGGGAAGATCATGGGTGCCCGTAGCTAGACCCGAGCGCGCGGGAACGGGCAACATGCCGCAGCGCGCTACGCGCCAGGACGGGGCGCGCCGGCGACGAACCGGCGCGCCCCTTTGTGCAGGCCGTTACTGGTTGTTCTGGCGGTGCAGGAAGCGCGGAATGTCGAGCGGATCGGTCGAGGCCGCCTCGCCGTCTTCCTTGGCCGCGCCGCGCGCCGCATTCGACATGCGCTCGAACAGCGTCCCGCCGAGCTTGACGCGCGGCGTCGCCGGTGTGGCGGCTTCGGGCGCAGCTTCCGCACCCGGAGCGAGCCAGCGACGGCGTGCACCACCCTCGTCCGCAGCCGGCATCGGCGCCGGGGCCGCGGGCGTGGGAGCGGCATAACGATCGTCCGCGTAGGAGCGCGGCGGAGCCTGATAGGCAGGCGCCTGGGGCGTACGCGCGGTCGGCTGCGGCGCAGGCTGAGCCTGGACCGGCGGCTGCACCGGGGCGGGTGCAGGTGCCGCCTGTGTCGGCGCGGGGGCATAGGACTGCGGTGCGGCCGGGACCATCTTGTCCTGGCCCAGGACGAGTTCCTCGTCGGTGGCGCCGGACTGTACCGCGTCCGCGCTCGACAGGTCGAGCGGCTCGTCGCCCGTGCCAGTCGTGCCGGTCGGTGCCGCGGGCTCGCTCGGACGGAACGACGTCGATTCGTCGTTCTTGCGGCCCATGCCGAAGCTGAACGAGCGCGTCGGCTCGGGCGCGACGGCGGGCTTGGCGTCCGCATCGATCCCGGTCGCGACGACCGAGACGCGGATCTTGCCTTCCAGCTCCTGGTTGAACGCCGAACCCCAGATGATGTTGGCATCGGGATCGACCAGGTCGCGAATGTGATTCGCGGCTTCGTCGACTTCGAGCAGGCGCATGTCGTCGCCGCCGGTGATCGAGATAATTACGCCCTTGGCACCCTGCATGCTGACGCCGTCGAGCAGCGGGTTCGAGATCGCCTTCTGCGCTGCCTCGAGCGCGCGGTTGTCGCCGCTCGCCTCGCCGGTGCCCATCATCGCCTTGCCCATCTCCTGCATCACCGAGCGGACGTCGGCAAAGTCGAGGTTGATGAGGCCGGGCATGACCATCAGGTCGGTGATGCTGCGCACGCCCTGCTGGAGGACCTCATCCGCCATCGAGAACGCTTCCTTGAAGGTCGTGTTCGCGTTGGCGATCAGGAACAGATTCTGGTTCGGAATGACGATCAGCGTATCGACGTACTTCTGCAGTTCCTCGATGCCGCCATCCGCCGACTTGGCGCGACGATTGCCCTCGAACGCGAACGGCTTGGTGACCACGCCGACGGTCAGGATGCCCATGTCGCGCGCCGCCTTGGCAATGACCGGGGCGGCACCCGTGCCGGTGCCGCCGCCCATGCCGGCGGTGATGAAGCACATGTGCGCGCCTTCGAGCATCTTGGCGAGCTGGTCGATCGTCTCCTCGGCGGCCGCGCGGCCGATCTCGGGACGGCTGCCGGCACCGAGACCCTGCGTGATCTTGGTACCCAGCTGGATCCGTTGCGGCGCGGTCGACTGCTTGAGCGCCTGCGCGTCGGTGTTGGCAACGAGGAAGTCGACGCCCTGGACGTCGGCCCTCATCATGTTCGCGATCGCGTTACCGCCCGCGCCACCGACCCCGATCACCGCGATGCGGGGGGCCAGCTCGTCCACTTCGGGACTCAGAAATTCGATGCTCATCGCCTGCTTCTCCGCCCATCCCGGTGATACGCTACGGCCGGGCCCCTGATTAACCTGTGTGCACCAACGCTACCGGCTGTTCCAGCCGAAATAGCGTCAGCCGTTTCGAAACTCTCAATAATTCGCGCGTGCCGCCTGAATCAACTTGCGGACCATGCCGATTCCCTTCGGCCGGTGAACGATCGTCCGCTGCGGTGCAATACCGCGCAGGTCGATCGGATCGGTCGCCGCATAGAAGGCCAACCCCGCTAGCGTCGCAAAGGCCGGTCCGCCATGCGCCTCGGGCAGAGCGGTCAATCCGCGCGGTCGGCCGATCCGGACCGACCGCCCCAGCGCCTGTTGCGCATAATCGGCAATGCCCTTCAGCTCCGCACCGCCACCGGTCAGCACGACTTGGCGCCCCACCGGCCCCTCGAACTTGAGCGTGCTCAGCGCATTGCGCACCTCGCCCATCTGATGTTCGAGGCGCTGGCGGATGACGCTGATCAGCTGCGCCTTGGTGATCTGCGCGCCCTCGCCCGCGCCGTCCTCGGCCGAGATCGGCATGACCGGGATCATGTCGTGGTTGTCGCGGGGGGAGGCATTGGCCGAACCATGGAAGCACTTCATCCGCTCGGCATTCTGCCGCCGCGTCCCGAACGCGCTGGCGATGTCGTCGGTGATGTCCTGCGCGCCGATCGGGATCGAGGTCAGTCCGACGAGCATGCCGCCCGCGAACAGCGAGACATTGGTGATCCCCGCTCCCATCTCGACCAGCGCGACACCGAGCTCACGCTCCTCGTCGCTCAGGCACGCGAGCCCGGTCGCCACTGGCGAGGCGATGATCGACTTCACCTCGAGATGCGCCGACCGCACGCACAGATCGAGATTGCGCACCGGCGAACCGTCTGCGGCCACGACATGGATATGCACGCCGAGCCGGTCGGCATGCAGCCCGAGTGGCGTCTTAACCCCGGTCAGCCCGTCGAGCGTATAGAGCGCAGGCTGCGCGTGCAGCACCATCCGCCCTTGCGGATCGATCGAGTTGCGGCCCGCCGCGAGCAGCGCGTCGATATCCTGCTGCTCGACGCGGTGGCCGCCCAGTTCGAACTCGACCTCGGCGACGTCGGACACCAGCCCGCCGGCCGAGAAGCCGACCCAGACATTCTCGATATTGATCCCTGCGATCCGTTCGGCCTGCTCGACCGCCTCGCGTACCGCGGCCTCGGTCGTCGCCATGTCGGCGATATAGCCGCGCTTGACGCCACGGCTCTCGCGCTGGCCGGTGCCCAGCACGATCAGCTCGCCGCCATCCCCCTTTTGCGCGATCATCGCCGAAACCTTCGACGACCCGATATCGAGCGCCGTGATCAGCCCTTCCGGTGCCACCTTCGCCATGTCATCCCTCCCCGCCCGTTACGTTCGCGTCCGCCGTCTGCGACGGTATAGTCGTCTGTGGCTCGCTGGATACCGGCGCGGGCACGTCGACGCTGTGCGCCAGGCTCGCCCCCGGCTTGCGCGCGACCAGCTTGGTCGGGTCGCGCATATCGAAGCGGATCCAGCCGCGGCCGAGCAGCGGCCGTGCGCCGTCGAGCTCGGCGAACTTCACCAGCGCACGCGGCGCCCCGTCCTCGGGCAATGCCAGCGTCTCGCCGCTCTCGAAGGTCAGGTCCCAGCGCCGGTTGCCGACCCAGGTCGCCGCCTTCACCCGCGGCTTGAGCGCGGGGGCGG
>NZ_JPJC01000051.1:0-10002 GCF_000733135.1 Sphingomonas sp. FUKUSWIS1 | reverse complement strand
CCGCGCCGGGCCCGATCACCAGCGGCAGGTTCGGGATCGCGTCGGGCTGCACCGGTTCCAGGAGTACGCCCGACGCATCGATCAGCGTCAGATTGCCATTGTCCTGCCACACCGCCGCGGGCGTGCGCTCGACGATGTCGACCAGCAAAGTATCGGGCAGCCGCCGCGAGACATGCGCGTCCGCGATCCAGCCATAGCGCAGCAGCTTCTGGCGCACCGCCTCGAGATCGACGAGCGGCATCGCGCGGCTCTGTTGATCGAGCGCGACCGCATAGACCGACATCCGGTCCATCCGCTTCAGCCCGGTGACCTCGATCTGGTTGACCTTGAACCCCGCGCGCCCGGCACCCTCAGCCATCGCGCCGCCGATCATGCCGGGAATGCCGATCCAGGTCGCCGCCGCGATCACGACCGCGCCGCCCGCGCCGAGGATCGACCAGGTCGCGATCTTCTTGAGCGTGTCCTCGCTGACCGGGAGCATCCCGACCAGCCGATCGAGCACCGACACCTTCTTGACCGCGACCTTGCGCCGCGGGGCGGGCCGCTTGGGGGGCGGGCCACGCTTGATCGTCCGGCTCATGGCGCCCCGCCCGGCGCCAGCGGATGATCCGACAGCGCCTCGTCGACGATCGCCTGGACGAGCTCGGCATAGCTCATGCCGATATGCCGCGCCTGTTCGGGGACGAGGCTGAGCGGGGTCATGCCCGGCTGCGTGTTGACCTCGAGCAGGAACAGCCCGTCGACCCCGCGCTCATCGTCCCAGCGGAAATCGGAGCGCGACGCACCCTTGCAGCCGAGCAGCCGGTGCGCCTCGAGCGCGAGGCTCTTGCAGGCGTCGGCGATCTCGTCGGGAATGTCCGCCGGGCAGACATGCTCGGTCATCCCGTCGGTATATTTCGCGTCGTAATCATACCAGCCGCTCTTGGGCTTGAGTTCGGTGACGCCGAGCGCGCGACCGCCCAGCACCGCGGTCGTCAGCTCGCGCCCGCGAATATACGGCTCGGCAAGCAGCTCGTCGAAGTCGATCCACGGCCCGACCGCGTCGCGCGCGATCGGATTGCCGTAATTGCCGCTGTCGGTGACGATCGCCACGCCGACCGACGACCCCTCGTTGACGGGCTTGAGCACATAGGGGCGTGCCATCGGATCCCCCTCGAACAGGTCGACCGAGCGGACGATCCGCCCGCCCGGCATCGGCACACCGGCCGGGACGAGCAGCAGCTTGGTCAGCACCTTGTCTATCGCGATCACCGAGGTCGCAAGCCCCGAATGCGTATAGCGCAACCCCATCAGGTCGAGCAGCCCCTGCACCGAGCCATCCTCGCCGGGCGTCCCGTGCAGCGCGTTGAACACGAGATCGGGCCTGGCGTCGGCCAGCCGGGCGGCGACGTCGCGTCCCATGTCGATCCGCGTGACGCGGTGGCCGAGCGATTCGAGCGCATCGGCACAGCCATTGCCCGACATCAGCGAGACCTCACGCTCCGCCGACCAGCCGCCCATCAGCACGGCGATGTGAAGAGGACCGCTCATTTCGCCACCCCGACCCGCTGGATTTCCCATTCCAACGTCACTCCAGAATGCGCCTTCACCTTGGTCCGTACCTCTTCACCCAGCGCCTCGATCTCCGCGCTCGACGCGGACCCGAGGTTCAGCAGGAAATTGCAATGCTTCTCGCTGACCTGCGCGTCGCCGCGAGTGAGCCCGCGGCACCCGGCGGCGTCGATCAGCGCCCAGGCCTTGTGCCCCTCGGGATTCTTGAACGTCGATCCGCCGGTGCGCGACCGGAGCGGCTGCGACGCCTCGCGCTCGGCGGCGATCCGATCCATCTCGGCCCCAATGACAGCCGGCTCGCCGGGCGTGCCCGAGAACACGGCCTCGACCACGACCGCCCCCGCCGGCAGGTCCGAATGCCGATACACATAACCGAACCGCGCCGCGGGCCAGGTCTCGACCGCACCGTCGCGCGTGACGACGGTCGCCTCGATCAGGATATCGCTGACGTCGCGTCCATAGGCGCCCGCGTTCATCCGCACCGCACCGCCGACCGTCCCCGGAATCCCGCGCAAGAATTCGAGCCCGGCGATCCCCGCATCGCGTGCAGCGCTGGCGACCGTGATCCCCATTGCCCCCGCCCCGGCACGAACGCGACCGTCCTGGACCGACACCTTCGCCATTGCCTTGGGCAGCCGCACCACGACCCCCGGCACACCGCCGTCGCGGACGATCAGGTTGGAGCCGACGCCGACCGGCAGGACCGGCGTCGACGGATCGAGGGTCTTCAACAACCCGGCCAAATCCTCGACATCCGCCGGCCGCACCAGCCATTCGGCAGGCCCGCCGGTCCGGAACCAGATGAAGTCCGCAAGCGACCCACCGGCCTCCACGCTCCCCCTGATGGTCTCCCGCGAAGGCGGGAGCCCAGTCTGGGTTCCCGCCTTCGCGGGGGCACAAGGAGATGCAGAGCTCACGCCGGCACCTTCGCACGCTCGACCGCGATCGCATCGGCCAGCCCGGCCGCCCATTTCGTGATGTCGCCCGCGCCAAGACAGACGACCATGTCATCCGCCTCGATCGTAGCCGCCAGCTCGGCCGCCAGTGCATTCGCATCCGCGACCACGCCCGCAAACCGGTGGCCGCGCCGCTTCAATCCCTCGACCAAAGCCGCCGCATCGACACCCTCGACCGGCGCCTCGCCCGCCGCATAGACCGGCGTCACCAGCACCCGGTCCGCATCGTTGAATGCGGTCTGGAAATCCTCCATCAGATTGCCGAGCCGTGAATAGCGATGCGGCTGCACGACCGCGATCACGCGCCCCTTCGCGCCCTCGCGCGCGGCGGCCAGCACCGCGCGGATCTCGACCGGGTGATGCCCGTAATCGTCGATGATCGCGACACCGCCGCCCTCGACCGGAACCTCGCCCACCTTGGTGAAGCGCCGCTTCACGCCGCCGAACTTGGCAAAGCCCTGCTGGATCGTCGCATCCTCGATCCCCAGCTCGAGCGCGACGCCGATCGCGGCCAGCGCGTTCTGGACATTGTGCCGCCCGGGCATCGGCATCTCGATTCCCGCAATCGTCCGCGTCGCACCGTCGCGCGTCCGCACCACGCAATCGAAGCGGTTGCCACCCGGGATCGGCGTCACCTCGACACCGCGCACGTCCGCCTGTGCCGAGAAGCCATAGGTCACGATCCGCCGGTCGCGCACGCGCGGCAGGATCCCCTGCACCTCGGGATGATCGAGGCACAGCAGCGCCGCGCCGTAAAAGGGCACATTCTCGACGAACTCGACGAACGCATCCTTCACCGCGTCGAACGATCCGTAATGATCGAGATGCTCGGGATCGATGTTGGTCACGACCGCGATCGTCCCGTCGAGCCGCAGGAAGCTGCCGTCGCTCTCGTCCGCCTCGACCACCATCCAGTCGCTCGCACCCAGTCGCGCGTTCGATCCGTAGGAGTTGATGATCCCGCCATTGATCACCGTCGGATCGACCCCGCCCGCATCGAGCAGCGCGGCGACCATCGACGTCGTCGTGGTCTTGCCATGCGTGCCTGCAACCGCGACGGTCGACTTCAGCCGCATCAGTTCGGCGAGCATCTCCGCACGCCGCACCACGGGCACGCGCGCATTGAGCGCCGCCTCGACCTCGGGGTTCGAGCGGACGATCGCGGTCGAGACGACCACCACCGCCGCGTCGCCGATATTCTCCGCGGCATGGCCGATCGCGACCGGAATGCCCTTGTCGCGCAGGCCCTGCACGACATAGCCCTCGGCCACGTCAGAGCCCTGCACGCGGTAGCCGAGATTCTTCATCACCTCGGCGATGCCCGACATGCCGATCCCGCCGATCCCGACGAAATGGATCGTCCCGATATCGGTCGCTACACCCTTCATGCAAATTGTACCTTTGGCTTGGATGGGCGCCCGACCGGCAGTCGCGACACCGGCGCATCGAGGCTTTCGACCAGGTCGGCCAGATCGCTTGCCGCATTGGGCCTGCCGCAACTGCGCGCGCGTCCCGCCGCGTTCTGCAGCGCGGCGGGATCGAGCCCGAGCTTCTGCATCTGCTTGGCGAGTTCGACCGCGGTGAAATCGCCCTGCCGGATCGTCCGTGCGCCGCCGGCGCGGGTGATCTCGCGGGCGTTGACGGTCTGGTGATCGTCGGTTGCGCCCGGCAGCGGCACCAGGATCGCCGGCCGCCCCGCCGCGGTCAGCTCCGCGATCGTCGAGGCGCCCGCGCGCGCGATCACCAGATGCGCCCAGGCAAGCTGTTCGGGCATGTCGGGCAGATAGGTAGCGAGCTCGGCCGGGATGTGATGCTCGGCATATTGCGCGCGCACCGCATCGATATCCTCGATCCGCGCCTGGTGCGTGACCTGTAGCCGCCGCCGGAACGTCACCGGCAGCATTGCCAGACCATCGGGGACGACCTGAGACAGGATGCTCGCGCCCTGGCTGCCACCGGTCACGAGAACGCGGAAGATGCCATCCTCCTCGAGCAGCGGATAGGGCCTGGCACGCAATGCGAGCACCGCCTCGCGCACCGGATTGCCGACGAGATGCGTCTTGGCGAGAAGCCCGGAGGCGAGCCGTTCGGTCGGTTCGGACGAGGTCGCGATCGCGTCGACGCGGCGCGCCACGAGCCGGTTCACCCGCCCCAGCACCGCATTCTGCTCGTGCACCGCGGTCGGGATCCGATTCGCGAACGCCGCCAGCAGAGCGGGCAGCGCGGGATAGCCGCCAAAGCCGATCACCGCCGCCGGCTTGAACGTGCGATAGAGTTCGCGTGCCATCATTCGCCCGCGCCACATCGATCGCGTTGCCTTGGCCCAGCCCAGCGGTCCGCCGGTGAAGCGTCCGGCGGGCAGGACATGCGTCTGGATTCCCTCGAACAATCCAGGGAAGCGCACGCCGCGCTCGTCGCTGACCAGCGCGACGCGGTGACCGCGCCTCGTCAGCTCAGCAGCAAGCGCCGCCGCGGGCACCATGTGTCCGCCGGTCCCGCCTGCCGCGAGCACGAAATGCCGGGGACGTTGATTCACAGTCATTCACCACTCCAGCGGACGACATAGGGGCTCCGCGTGAGAAACGGATTGCGCCGGGTAAACGCCAGCAGCAACCCCATGCCGACCGACAAGGCGATCATCGACGACCCCCCATAGCTGATGAACGGCAGCGTCATGCCCTTGGACGGTGCGAGCCCGGTGTTCACCGCCATGCTGACCAGCGCCTGTGCACCGAACTGCGTCGCCAGCCCGGCCGAGGCCAGGAGCTTGAATTCATCCTGTTCGTCCAGCAGCTTGACGAACACGCGCACGACGATCGCAAGGAAGATCACCGCGATCACCGAACAGGCGATCAGCCCGAACTCCTCGCCGATCACCGAGAAGATGTAATCGGTATGCGCCTCGGGCAGCCCGAACTTGGCGATGCCGCCGCCGGGCCCCGTGCCGGTCCAGCCGCCCGCGGTCAGCGTGTTGTGCGCGGCATTGGTCTGGAAGTGATCCGACGCGCCCTCGCCCTCGATCCCCGGGAACAGGAACGCGTCGATCCGCGACCGCGCCGTGCCGTAGAACATATAGGCAGCGACCAACCCGACCGGCACGCAGCCGACGAGGCCTGCCATCACGCGCATCGGCGTTCCCGCGATCATCAGCAACGCCATCCACACGGTGCAGTAGATGATCGTCTGGCCGAAATCGGGTTGCAGCATAAGCATGACTGCGATCGTGCCGGTCAGCCCGCCCGTGATCAGCACGGTCGGCAGTTCGGGATCCTTCGCGCGCAGCGACAGGAGCCAGGCGACAGTGACGATGAAGACCGGCTTCAGAAACTCGGACGGCTGGAACTGCGCAAAGCCATAGCCGATCCAGCGACGCGCGCCGTTGACCTCGGATCCGACGAACGGCGTCACCGCGAGGATCAGCAGCAGCACCGCCGCCGCGGTCAGCGCCATGCGCCGCGCCATTGCGACGGGCATCATCGACACCCCGAACAGCACCGGCATCGAGACGCCGACCCACATCAGCTGACGCCAGAAATAATAGAGCGGCGTCAGCTTGTGATGCTCGCCCGAATAGCGGACTGCGGTCGCGGGCGACGCCGCAGCCACCGCGATCAGCCCGATCGCGATCAGGAACAGCGTCAGCAGCAGCAGCATCCGGTCGATATCCCAGAACCACGTGCCAAGCGGCGACTGATCGCCACGCCCGCCGCGCCGCTTCATCTTCGCGACGATCCCGGTCTTCTGCCCTGCGCTCATCATCGGTGTCCGCATATCGCTCATGCCAGCGACTCGACCGTCGCGCGGAAGGCCGCGCCGCGCGCTTCGTAATCGGCGAACTGGTCGAAGCTCGCACAGGCCGGGGACAACAGGATCGTGTCGCCGGGCCGGGCATTGGCCGCCGCGCTGCGGACGGCCGCGTCGAGCGTGCCGACATGGTCGACCGGCATCGACCCGGCCAGGATCTCGGCGAACCGCGGCCCGGCCTCGCCGATCGTATAGGCGTGCACGACATGGCCGAAGCCGGGCCTGCACGCATCGAGGTCATCCCCCTTCGCGCGCCCGCCGACGATCCAGTGGACCCGCTCAAATGCCGCCAGCGCGGGCGCCGCGCTCTCCGGATTGGTCGCCTTGCTGTCGTCGACATAGGCGACGCCGTCATAGGAGGCGATCTGCTGCATGCGGTGCGGCAGGCCGGTAAAGCTGACCAGCCCGCGATCGATATCGACCTCGCTCACACCCAGCGCGCGCGCGACCCCCACGGCGGCACGCGCGTTTAGCGCATTGTGCGGCCCCTGCAGCGACGGCCAGCCGCCCTGGTCGCCGATGTCGATCCGGTCGATGAACTGGATCGTAAGGTCAGCGGGAGCGTCACCCAGTAGACGATGCTCCGCCTCTGCGCCGTGGTCGACGATCGCGAGATGCGGCACCGTCTGCATCGCGAACAGCCGCGCCTTCGACGCCGCATAGCCGGCAAAGCCGTCATAGCGATCGAGATGGTCGGGGGTAATGTTGAGCAGCACCGCGACGTCGCAGTCGAGCGTCTGAGTCAGGTCGATCTGATAGCTCGACAGCTCGAGCACATAGACGCCGCCCTCGGGCAACGGATCCTGCCCCAGAATCGGCAGCCCGATATTGCCCCCCATCAGCGTCGGCACGCCCGCCGTCCGCAGGATATGATGCACGAGCGCGGTGGTGGTCGACTTGCCGTTCGTGCCCGTGATCCCGACGACCTTGTGCGACGGCAGGTCGGCGCGGGCCTGCGCAAAGAGTTCGATGTCGCCGATGACGGGAACGCCCGCCGCACGCGCGGCCGCGGCGAGCGGATGCGTGTTGAGCGGCACCCCTGGCGACACGATCAGTGCGTCGAACCCCGCCAGATCGTCCAACGGATCAAACCGAAGATCGACGTCATCGAGGGTGACCGACAGGTCTTGAATGCTCTCGGCCAGAACCGCGCGCTTCTTTTCGTCGTCGTCCCACGCGACCACGCCCGCGCCGCCAGTGACCAGCGCCTGGACGGTCGCCGCACCCGATCGCGCCAGCCCCAGCACCGCACAGCGTTTTCCGCGCCAGGCCTCAGCGACGATCACCGCAGCTTCAACGTCGACAGGCCGACCAGCGCCAGGACCAGCGCGATGATCCAGAAGCGGATCACGACGGTCGGCTCGCTCCAGCCGAGCTGTTCGAAATGATGGTGGATCGGCGCCATCCGGAACACCCGCTTGCCGGTCCGTTTGTAAAAGAACACCTGGATGATCACGCTCATCGCCTCGGCGACGAACAGCCCGCCGATGATCCCGAGCACGATCTCGTGATGCGCGACGACGGCGATGGTGCCGAGCGCGCCGCCGAGCGCGAGGCTGCCGGTGTCGCCCATGAACACCGCCGCGGGCGGCGCGTTGAACCACAGGAACGCCAGACCGCCCCCGACGACCGCGCCGCAGAAAATGGCGAGCTCGCCCGCGCCGGGCACGTGCGGGATGCCGAGATAGTCGGCGAACTTCACATTGCCCGCGAGATAGACGATCACCATGAACGCGACGCTCGCGATGATCACCGGCATCGTCGCCAGCCCGTCGAGCCCGTCCGTCAGGTTCACGGCATTGCCGAACGACACGATCGTGAAGGCGGCGAAGACGGGGAAGAACCAGCCGAGATCGATATACATGCGCGACGTGAACGGCAGGTAGAGATGCGGCCCGTTCTGCGACATGATGATCGTCGCGGCGATCCCGGCGATCGCGAATTCCAGCAACAGCCGCGTGCGACCCGAAATGCCCGCGGTGCTCGCCTTCCGCACCTTGTCATAGTCATCCATGAACCCGATCGTGCCAAAGCCCAGCGTCACGAACAGGCACGACCAGACATAGGGGTTGCTGAGGTCCATCCAGAGCAGGATCGCCAGCGTCATGCTGGTGAGGATCATCAGCCCGCCCATCGTCGGCGTGCCGCGCTTGGCGAGATGCGTCTGCGGGCCGTCGGCGCGGATCGGCTGGCCCTTGCCCTGGCGCACCCGCAGCCAGCCGATGAAGCGTGGCCCGATGATCAGGCCGATGATCAGCGCAGTCGCGACCGCCCCGCCCGTCCGCGTCGACTGATAGCGGAGCAGGTTCAATATTCCCGGGAAACCCAGATGTGCGGCGATCCAGTACAGCATTTACGTCTTCCCGCCCCCGAGACTCGTCACGACCCGCGCGAGCCCTACACCGTTCGATCCCTTGATGAGAACCGCATCGCCCGGCGCCAGGATCGTCCGTAACGACGTCAGCGCGGCCGCAGCGTCGCCCACATGGACGGTTTCGACTTTACCCTCAAGCGCTTGCGCGAGCGGCGCCATCGCTTCACCGACCAGCAGCGCCATTTCGACGTTTGCCGCGACAATCGGCTCGGCAAGCCCGGCATGATAGTCGGCCGACGCCGCGCCCAGCTCGCGCATCTCGCCGAGCAGCGCGACATGCCGCCCCGGCTCCTTGGCCAGCACGGCCAGCGTCGCACGCATCGACGCGGGGTTCGCGTTATAGCTTTCGTCGATCACGAGCGCCTGCCCGTCCGCGAGCGTCGTCATAAACCGCGCACCGCGTCCCTGCAGCCCGCCGAGTTCGGCGAGCGCCAGTCCCGCCAGCCCGAGATCCGCGCCCGCCGCCTCGACGCACGCGATCACCGCCAGCGCGTTCGAAACCCAGTGCATTCCCGGCTGCGCCATCGTGAAGCTCAGCTCGTGGCCGTCCTGCTGGACCGTCACGAACGTCGCGCCGGTCGCCAGCCGGACCGTCTCGATCGCGCGGACATCGGCACCCTTCGCGATGCCGAAGGTCACGATCCGCGCCGCATGCGGCGTCGCCGCTGCGGTCAGCCGGTCGCGATGCGGGCTGTCGAAGGGGACGATCGCGACGCCGTCCGGCTCGAGCCCGGCGAAGATCTCGCCCTTGGCATCGGCGATCGCGCTTTCGTCGCGGAAGAATTCGGTATGCGCCGGCGCGATCGCGGTCACCACGGCGATATGCGGACGGACGATCTGCGTCAGCTCGGCCAGCTCACCCGCATGGTTCATCCCCATCTCGAACACGCCGAAGCGCGCGTCGCCCGGCATCCGTGCAAGGCTCAGCGGGACGCCGGTATGGTTGTTGTAGCTCTTGACCGAACGGTGCACCGCCCCCGGCGCGCCGCGATCGAGCGCCGCGAACAGTGCCTCCTTCGCGCTCGTCTTGCCGACCGATCCGGTAACGCCGATGATCGTCGCGCCGCTGCGCGCCCGGCTTGCGCGTCCGAGCATCTGCAAGGCCGTGAAGCTGTCGGCGACCAGCACATGCGGATGCGCGCAGGGTTCGGAGACGATCGCCCCAGCGGCGCCCTGCGCGAACGCCTGGTCGAGATACAGATGGCCGTCGCTCGCCTCGCCCTTCATCGCGACGAACAGGTCGCCCGGACCGACCTCGCGCGAATCGAACGCGACGCCCCTCACGGCGAACTCGGCCGAAGCGACCCCGCCGGTCGC
>NZ_JPJC01000050.1:0-2756 GCF_000733135.1 Sphingomonas sp. FUKUSWIS1 | reverse complement strand
GCTGATCGACGAGGACGAGACCGTCCTCCGCCTCGGCGACGATATAGGTCTTGGCGACCTGGCCGCGGCGACGCCCATCGGGAAGGAGGAGGTTTGCGGCGGCGGCGTCCAGGCGGATTCGGCTCTTGCCTGCGGGGGGGCGGCGAAGAAGGTCGGGCGGGCGTCGCTGACGCTGGCGTAGCTGCGGGATTCCAGGGGTAGCCTTTGGGGCGTGCCCTCACCTTCCCACCCGCTTTGCGGGCGGGCCCCTTCCTCTCCCCCGGGGGGAGAGGAGGTTTCTGGCTGCCACATGGCGAGCGCGGAGTCGCTGGCGCGCTGGCTGCGGTGGCCGGCGGCGTCGAGCGCGCGGCGGAGGCCCGAGACGATGAGGCCGCGAACCATTGCCGGGTCGCGGAAGCGGACCTCGGTCTTGGCGGGGTGGACGTTGACGTCGACCTGGTCGGTGGGGACGTCGAGGAACAGCGCCACGACCGCGTGCCGGTCGCGCGGGAGCATCTCGGCATAGGCGCCGCGGATCGCGCCCATCAGCAGCCGGTCCTTCACCGGCCGGCCGTTGACGAACAGATACTGGTGATCGGCGATGCCGCGATTGTAAGTGGGGAGACTCGCGACCCCGCCGAGCACGAGCATGCCCGAGTCGACCGGCCGTTCGAGATCGATCGTGACCGCATTGTCGGCGAGCGAGCGATCGGTGAGCGTCGCGACCCGGCCCGGCCGGTCCTCGACCTGCGTCGCCGCCAGCGTGCGGCGGCCGTCATGCTCGATCGTGAAGCCGATATCGGGACGCGCCATCGCCAGCCGGCGGACGACGTCGAGACAGGCGGCATATTCGGCGCGCGGCGAGCGGAGGAACTTGCGGCGGGCGGGAACGCGCGCGAACAGATCCTCGACGACGACGCGCGTGCCGGGGGGCAGCGCGGCGGGCCCCTCGCGCTCGACGCGGCCATTGTCGACGATCCGCGACCAGCCCTCGGCCCCCCTCACCCGGCTCTCGATCGTCAGCCGCGCGACGCTGGCGATCGAGGGCAGCGCCTCGCCGCGAAAGCCGAGCGTCACGACCGATTCGATGATCTCGTCGGGCATCTTCGAGGTTGCGTGCCGTTCGAGCGCGAGCATCATGTCGGCGGGCGTCATGCCGCATCCGTCGTCGGCGACTTCGATGCGCGATGTGCCGCCTTCGACGAGGAGAATCGCGATGCGCCCGGCGCCTGCGTCGATGGCGTTCTCGACTAACTCCTTCAACGCGCTGGCGGGTCTTTCCACCACTTCACCGGCGGCGATACGATTGACGAGATGCTCGGGGAGACGCCGTATTGACATGGGTTTGCGTCTAGACCAAGCGACGGCATCCCGCGACCCGCAAACGCCCACTTATTAGGCACCCGGTGCTCGAAAACACCGGCGGGGCCCGCGAGATGATGTGCGAAATGCCGCCCGTCCGGCGGCCAGGATTACGGGACCCTGATTGAATGGCCTTCTACTCGCGTTTCTTCAAGTTCATGTCGCACGACATGGCGATCGACCTCGGCACCGCGAACACGGTTGTCTATGTCCGTGGCCGCGGCATCGTCCTGAACGAGCCGTCGGTGGTCGCGGTCGAGACGATCAACGGCATCAAGCGCGTCAAGGCGGTCGGTGACGACGCGAAGCTGATGATGGGCAAGACCCCGGGCAACATCGAGGCGATCCGCCCGCTGCGCGACGGCGTGATCGCGGACATCGACGTCGCCGAGCAGATGATCAAATATTTCATCCAGAAGGTGCACGGCCCGCGCCGCTTCGCCCGCTGGCCCGAAATCGTGATCTGCGTGCCGTCGGGGTCGACCAAGGTCGAGCGCCGCGCGATCCGCGACGCCGCGTCGAACGCGGGCGCGAGCACGGTGTGGCTGATCGAGGAGCCGATGGCGGCCGCGATCGGCGCCGACATGCCCGTGACCGAGCCGATCGGCAGCATGGTCGTCGACATCGGCGGCGGCACGACCGAGGTCGCGGTGCTGAGCCTGCGCGGTCTGGCCTATACGACGTCGGTCCGCGTCGGCGGCGACAAGATGGACGAGGCGATCGTCAGCTATGTCCGCCGCAACCACAATCTGCTGATCGGCGAAGCGACCGCCGAGCGGATCAAGCAGGAGGTCGGCATCGCCAAGCCGCCGGTCGACGGCATCGGCACGATCATCCACATCAAGGGCCGCGACCTGGTCAACGGCGTGCCCAAGGAAATCCAGATCAACCAGGGCCAGATCGCCGAGGCGCTGAGCGAGCCCGTCGCGACGATCGTCGAGGGCGTTCGCGTCGCACTGGAGAACACCGCGCCCGAGCTGGCCGCGGACATCGTCGACCAGGGCATCGTCCTGACCGGCGGCGGCGCGCTGCTGCAGGGGCTGGACGAGGTGCTGCGCGACGAGACCGGCCTGCCGGTGACGGTCGCCGAGGACCCGCTGACCTGCGTCGCGCTGGGCACCGGTCGCGCGCTCGAGGACCCGCTGTTCCGCGGCGTGCTGATGAGCGGCTGAGAAGCGTGTAGGTGGGAAACGGGTCAGTGGAAATCGCATCGACCGAGTCGCGGGGATAGGGCCCCGGACCCGGCGATGCCCGAGAACGAGGGGACAGGCGCATGGCGCCAGCCCGCGATCGCCGGACGGGGTTTTCCCGACGGCGTCAATATGGGGTGTTCGTAGGCTATGTGCTCGCCATTCCCGAATTGTGATCGATCATCGTCGCCAGTTCATCAGCGTCGAGCCCGGTCTCGCGGAGCA
>NZ_JPJC01000049.1:0-13054 GCF_000733135.1 Sphingomonas sp. FUKUSWIS1 | reverse complement strand
CGCTCCTGCCTGCCGGGCGGATCGGGACCGTGCTCGAATGGGAGGTTCAGCCGAACAGCGTCCCGGGCTGGCTGCGCGCGCCCGTGATCGCGCATTCGCAGCTCGGCTATGCCCCCGGCGCACGCAAGGTCGCGACAATCGAGCTCGACCGCAACGATCGCACGACGGCACCGGCGCGCCTGCTGCGGGTCGGCGCCGATGGCAGCACGACAACGGTCAAGACCGCACCGGCGACCCGCTGGGGCGATTATTTGCGCTACAGCTATCACCAGCTCGATTTCAGCGACGTCCGCCAGCCCGGCCTCTACATGCTCGAATATGGCGCGACGCGCACCGCGCCGTTCCGCATCGCGGACGACGTCTATGCGGGCGCATGGCATCCGACGCTCGACGTTTACTTCCCCGTCGCAATGGATCACATGTACGTGAACGAGGGCTATCGCGTCTGGCATGGCGACGCGCACCGTGACGATGCGCGTCAGGCGCCGCTGAACCACGAACATATCGATCTCTACGCGCAGGGGCCGACCACCGACACCAAGTACAAGCCGGGGGAGCATATCCCCGGTCTCGCGGTCGGCGGCTGGTTCGACGCGGGCGATTTCGACATCCGCACCCAGTCGCAATATCAGGTCGTCCGGTCGCTGGTCGACACCTGGGAGAAATGGCGCCCGACGCGCGACACGACCGCGGTCGATTGGACCCGTCGCCGGACGGAGATCCACGTCCCCGACGGCACGCCCGATCTGCTCCAGCAGATCCGCCACGGCACGCTGCAGCTGGTTGCCCAGTTCGATGCGGTCGGTCATGCCATCCACGGCATCGTCGAGCCCGACGTCGCGCAATATACGCATCTCGGCGACGCATCGACCAAGACCGACGGACTGATCCACGATCCGGCGCTGAAGCTCGGCGAGGAACGCGGTGGCCGCAGCGGGACGCCCGACGATCGCTGGGCCTTCACGACCAAGGCTTCGGCGCTCAACTATGGCTCGATCGCCGCGCTTGCCGCCGCATCGCGCTCACTTGGCGAGGCCGATCCGGCGCTGGCCAGGACGGCGCTGGGGATCGCGACGCGCATCTGGGCGGAAGAGCAGACGCATGCCCCCGACCTGTACCAGCATGGCAACACCACCGGTGGCCCGCTCGACTCGGAGCGGTTCGCCGCCGCCGTCGAATTGCTGCGCACGACCCGCGACCCGCGCTATGCCACCGCGGTCCAAGCGTTATGGCCGGCGATGGAGCGGCGCTTCGCGTTCAACCTGCGCGACGCCGTCGCCGCGATCCCGCTCATGCCGCAAAGCTATCGCGAGGGCATGATCCCCGCGGTCCGCGCCTATGCGGCCGCGACGGTCAAAGCGGCCGCAGCAAACCCGTTCGGCGTGCCGATCACGACGGGCGGCTGGGCCGGAAGCGGCACGGTGATCGCCGGTGCGCTGAACGCCTATGCGCTGCACAAGGCGTTTCCGGACATCATGCCCGCCGATCCGGTGTTCCGCGGTGCGGAGTTCCTGCTGGGGCATCACCCCGGTTCGGACATCTCGTTCGTGTCGGGCGTCGGGACACGATCCAAGGAGGTCGCCTACGGCAACAACCGCGCCGACTTCTCGTTCATCGCCGGCGGCGTGGTGCCGGGTGTCCTGATCGTGAAACCCGATTTCCCCGAAAATCACGAGGACTGGCCGTTCTTCTGGGGCGAAAACGAATATGTCATCCCCGAAGGCGCGATGTGGATCGAACTGGCGCACGCAATGCAGGATCTTGCGGGCAAGCCCCCGGCGAAGTGACGCGCAGCGGGTGCCGCGCCTAGCGCCGCACCCGCGTGACGTGACCCATCTTACGGCCGGGCCGCGCCGTCCCCTTGCCGTAGAGGTGCAGATGCGCGCCCGGTTCGGCGAGCAGATCCCGCCAGCGATCCACGTCACTGCCGATCAGGTTCTCCATCGTCGCCTCGCGCCCGGTCAGCGTCGGCGCGCCGAGCGGCAAACCGCAGATCGCGCGGATATGATTCTCGAACTGCGAGCATTCGGCGCCCTCGATCGTCCAGTGCCCCGAATTGTGCACGCGCGGCGCCATCTCGTTGAACACCGGGCCGTCCGCGCCGACAAAGAACTCGCAGGCCAGCACGCCGACATAGTCGAGCTCGGTCGCGATCCGCTCGGCGAGCGCCGCCGCCTCGTCCGCCTGCGCCAGCACGGCGGCGGGCGCGGGCACGGTAGAGTGCCGCAGGATCGCATCGCGGTGGAGGTTGAGCGGCGGAGCGTAGCGGACGATGCTGCCATCCAGCCCGCGCGCGATCAGGATCGAGAATTCATGCTCGAACGGCACGAACGCCTCGAGCACCGCGGGTCCGCCGATCGCATCCCAGGCGTCCTGTGCACCCTCGGGCGCGTCGATCTTCACCTGCCCCTTGCCGTCATAGCCGAACCGCGCGGTCTTGAGCACGGCGGGCGTCCCGACGCGCGCCAGCCCCTCGCGCAGGCTCGCGAGGCTGTCGACCGCCGCCCATTTCGCGGGCCGGCCACCGACGCTCTCGACGAAGCGCTTCTCGCCGATCCGCTCCTGTGCGACCCGCAAGGCGCGCGGGCTCGGATGCACGGGGACGCGATCGGCGAGCCATTCGACCGGCTCGACTGCGATATTCTCGAATTCGTAGGTCACCACGTCGCAGGCGTCGGCGAAGTCAGCGAGCACGATCCGGTTGTGATAATCGGCGCGCGTCATCGTCGAGGCGGACTGCGCGGCGACGCTTTCCTGGTCGGGGGCGAGCACATGCGTGTGATAGCCGAGCTGCGCCGCGGCGGTGGCAAGCATCCGGCCGAGCTGTCCGCCACCGAGAATGCCGATGGTCGATCCGGGGGGAAGCGGCGTCATGTCGGCGTCTTTCAGGCTGGGTCGGTGGCGACGGAATCGGTCTGCGCGGCGCGCCAGGCTTTCAGCCGCTCGGCCAGCGCGTCGTCGGCGGTCGCGAGGATCGCCGCGGCGAGCAGCCCCGCGTTGATCGCGCCGGGCTTGCCGATCGCCAGCGTGCCCACCGGGATGCCGCCGGGCATCTGGACGATCGACAGCAGGCTATCCATGCCCTTCAGCGCCTTGGATTCGACCGGCACGCCGAGCACTGGCAGGTGCGTCATCGCGGCCGCCATGCCGGGCAGATGCGCTGCGCCGCCCGCGCCGGCGATCACGACCTTCAGGCCCCGATCGGCGGCGGTCGTCGCATAGTCGTAGAGCCGCTGCGGGGTCCGATGCGCGGACACGACCCTGGTCTCGTACGCGACACCGAGCGCATCGAGCGTCTCGGCGGTGTGGCGCATCGTCTCCCAGTCGGAGGTGCTGCCCATGATGATGCCGACTAGAGCCAATTTCGCCCCCCGCTTCAGGAAGCGCCGTGCCTAGCGACGCGGGGGGACGAGGGCAACGCTGTTGGTGGCATCGTACGGATCGACCGGCAAACGCGATTGCCACCATTTCCGACCGCACCTCCCCGGCGGAGGCCGGGGTCTGGGGGATGCCGTTAACGAAGCACGGCGCCTCGTCACTGCTACTTTTCCAACTGGGCCCCGGCCTTCGAGAAGAAAGGCTTACCGCTCGCTTAGATAGTAACGATCGGTCGCATTTAGGTTCGCGTCCAGATCGTACACGATCGGCTGACCCGTCGGGATCTCGAGGCTCGTGATCTCGTCGTCCGGGATGTTCGACAGGTGCTTGACCAGCGCGCGCAGCGAATTGCCGTGTGCCGAGATCAGGACGCGCTGCCCGTCCTTGAGCGCCGGCGCGATCCGGGCGTCCCAATAGGGCAGCACGCGATCGATCGTGTCCTTCAGGCTTTCGGCCTTCGGAATCGCGATGCCGTCATACCGGCGGTCCCTGGACAGGTCGAACTCGCTGCCATCTTCGAGCGGGGGCGGCGGCACGTCGAAGCTGCGGCGCCAGATATGGACCTGCGCGTCGCCATGCTTGGCCGCGGTCTCGGCCTTGTCGAGCCCGGTGAGCCCGCCATAATGCCGCTCGTTCAGCCGCCAGTCCTTCTCGACCGGCAGCCACAGCCGCCCCATCGCCTCGAGCGCGATGTTCAGCGTCTTGATCGCACGCGTCTGCAGGCTGACGAAGGTCTGGTCGAAATCGAGACCCTTGGCCGCCATCAGCTCGCCTGCCGCCTTGGCCTCGGCCTCGCCCTTGGCGGTCATGTCGACGTCCCACCAGCCGGTGAAACGGTTTTCGAGGTTCCAGCTGGACTGGCCGTGGCGGATCAGGACGAGTTTGGGCATGCGGGCTCCTGCAATGGCGAGGGACGAAATGGAAATGCGGCGATCGCCCCCTAACCGTCATCCTGACGAAAGTCAGGCTGACGGTTAGGGATCAGATCGCGTCGATTACATCCGCGAGCGTCTCGAGCATCGCGTGCGCGAGCTGCTTCGACCGCTCCGGCGACCAGCCATATTCGGCATCGGGATTCGCGTCGTGATCCTTGAACGGCATCTCGAGCGTCATCGATACCGCGCCGAAGCGCTCGGCAAGCTGGTTGGTCGACATCGACAGGTTGGCGGTGCCCGGCGCGGACTTGGGATAGCCCTTCTCGGTCTGGAAGTCGGGCGTGTGCGCCGCGAGACGGCGGCCATAATCGTAGAATTTCTCGCCATGCGCATCGGTCCAGGACGGGATGCCCTCATAGCCCGCGATGAAGTTCGCCGGGATCGCCTCGTCGCCATGAATGTCCATCGCTATGTCGACGCCGGTCACGTCCATCGCGTTGCGGACGCACAGGACCTCGGGGCTCTTTTCCGCGCTCGGCGTCGCCCATTCGCGGTTGAGGTTCACCCCGGCCGCATTGGTGCGCAGATGCCCGCGATACGTGCCGTCGGGGTTCATGTTTGGCACGACGTGGAACGTCGCCTTTTCCAGCAGCGTCGCGGTCACCGGGTCGGCCGAATCGGTCAGCCGCTCCAGCGCGCCTTCCATCCACCATTCGGTCATCGATTCGCCGGGATGCTGGCGGCCATAGATCCAGACCTGCTTGGGCCCGGTGCCGATCGTGAAGGCATCGATCGCTTGGCCGTCGAGCGACTGACCGAGCTCGCGGTGCGTGACGCCCGGCAGCAGGGCGGTCCGCGCGACCAGCGCCGCATGCATCTCCATCGTGTACGGCGCGAAATAGGCGAACCAAGCGAGGTCGGTCTCGGCGGTGAAGTCGAATTCGAGCACGCCATCGGCGTAGCGCGTTTCGATCATCCGCCACGCCTGCCGATCGGTGCTCGCCCGCGCCTTGTAGCCGGGCCAGCCGAACGGATAGGCCGAACGACCGGCATTCAGGATCCGGTAGGTCAGCGTCCGGCCCGCCGCCCCCGCCACGCGGAAGTAGAACCACTGGAAATAGTCGGAGTCGCGGTCCTTGACGATTTCCAGGTCGATCCGGTCGCCATCGACCCGCACGAGGCGGATATTGCCGCCATCGAAGGCGGCATTGATGGCGAGAGGCGTGGTGGCGGCGGCGGTCATCGGGCGATCGTTCATTTCACCTGGATAGTGCGACCGGACTCGCCGGGGAACCCCGCGAACAGCGCGCTGGCGAGCTTTTCGGCCTGGATCTGGCTCGTCGCATCGGGCTTCCTTGCGTCGGCGAAGGTCTGCGCGCGCCCCTCCCAGACCGGCGACTGGTCGAGCGACCGCTTGATCGTCACCGCCATCTCGGTGACCAGGATCGCGTCGCGGCCGCCCCCACCAATTGGGAAGCCGACCCCGCCGCCAAGCCCCACACCGCCGCCGCCCCGGCCGCCGCTGAAGCCACCGCCGCCGATCCCGACGCTGAACGGCGACCGCTTGGGCGGCCCTGCCTGCGTGGTGCGCGTAAAGGCGACGGTCGCGATCAGCATCGGCTTGGCACCCGGCGCGGGCGGGTTGTACCCGACCTTGATCAGCTGGCCCTGCACGGCGGCGGCATAGCTCTTGAACTCGAGGCTTGCAGGCGCGCCCGCGGTCAGCGGCTGGACCGCGATCGTGCCGCGGTCGAGCGGCTCGCCGAGGTGATAGCGCAAGACCTCGGTCGGCGGCAGCGACGGACCGGTCGCGCAGGCCGTGAGGGATGCGCCCGCCAGCGCGAGAACCATGATCGAACGAACCGCCATCGGGACTTCCTTAGAATGTTGCGCTACAGTAACGCTTGGACCAGCCGGGAGGGTTCCCGGCCGGAACGAGTGCGTCTGTTGCTTGACTTGGACACACCCCGCCATTAGGCGATCTCGTCTTTCCGCACACCTAGATTTGAAAAGAAGCGAATCGATCATGAAGATCCGCAATTCCCTGAAGTCGCTCAAGGATCGTCACCGCGATAACCGCGTGATCCGTCGTCGTGGCCGTACCTACGTCATCAACAAGACCAACCGTCGCTTCAAGGCACGCCAGGGCTAAACCCCTGAAGACCAGCGTCATTTTTGACGTCGGTCGTGTCCTGTACGATTGGGATCCCCGGATCCTGTACGAGCGCCTGATCGATGACGATCGGGCGCTCGACGCGTTCCTGCGCGATGTCGTCACGATCGATTGGCATTTCCAGCATGATGCTGGCCGCGACTTCGCCGACACCTCGGCGGAGCTTGCGGCGTTGCATCCGCAGCATGCCGATCTGATCGCCGTCTGGGGCCCGCGCTTCAACGAGAGTATCGGCCCGGCGATTGCGGGGATGCACGAGCTCGTCCGCGATCTCGACGCCGCCGACGTACCGCTGTTCGCGATCACCAATTTCAGCCACGAATTCTGGCCGCCGTTTCGCGCCCGCGAATCGGCGATGTTCGACCGCTTCCGCGACATCGTCGTGTCGGGCGACGAGAAGATCGTGAAGCCCGACCCCGCCATCTATCGGCTCGCGCTCGATCGATTCGGCGTGCGTGCGGACGAGACGGTGTTCGTCGACGACAATCCGGCCAATATCGCCGCCGCACGCGCGCTAGAGATCGAATCGGTGCTCTTCACCGATGCCGCCAGCTTCCGCTCGCGACTCATCGAGCTTGGCCTGCCGATTGCCGCTACGGGCGAAACGCCCCCGCGCTGAACCGTGCGCGCACGACGATGCGCGCCCGTACTTCCAATAGAAACGCCCGAAGACCGCGCATCGGATGTGCCGCGTCAGGACCGATCGTGTCGCCTGATATGGCAACCCACTCCGACGCCGCTGGCCAGCCGGAGAGTCACCTCGCCGCGCACGCGCCTACGACGAACCGCCTCCTTCCCGGGGCGGACAGAAGGAACATCACGACAACTGGTGGAAATGGTTGAGGAATGTTCATCATTTCTACGCTATAGAGAGGGTCACGGGATTGGGGTTTTTCGGGAATTTCGATGTACGATGAACAGGGCGCACGGCGAGATCGTCGTGCCATTCTAAAGAACGGTCTAGTATTGGCCGGTGCACTTGCAGTTCCGAGTGCGGTATCTGCAACACAACGTCTTACGGCACGCGATTTGAAGCCGATGACTCAGCCACCATTGCCGCGTTCGCCGGCGATGCCGATTTCGTCGTCGCGCGTCGTGCGCCCCGAATTGCTGCGCCAGGCGATGGCCGCGCTGGGTCGCAACGGCAGCCGGATCCCGCATCACGACCGGATCGCGATCGCCGATTTCACCGCCTCGTCGTCGCAGCCGCGGTTCCACTTCGTCGACCTCGCCAGCGGCCGCAGCACGTCGCTGCTCGTGTCGCACGGCAGCGGCTCGGACCCCGCGCATACCGGCTATCTCGAGCGCTTCTCGAACGCGTTCGGCTCGAATGCGTCGTCGGAAGGCGCCTTCGTGACCGACGATTATTATGTCGGCAAACATGGTCGGTCGCAGCGGCTGATCGGGCTCGATCGCACCAACAACAACGCACTCGGTCGGGCGATCGTCGTCCATTCGGCCTGGTATGCGAACAAGGACATGATCGCGTCGCACGGCATGCTCGGCCGCAGCCAAGGCTGCTTCGCGGTCGGCGAGAAGGACCTAGACCAGGTGTTTGCACGCCTCGGCCAGGGCCGTATGATCTTCGCCGCGAAGGTCTAAGGCGCACACGCCGGTTGGCGCATCGCGCGGCGTACGCCGCCGATCGCCCCGGACCATAGCAGCGCGGGCAGCCCGGCATAGCCAAGCCCGAGATGCGCCGGCCGTGCGGCAAGCAGGTCGGCGACCCCGAGCGTCCCCGCACGCAGGCCGGCCCGCCCGACACCGCGCCAGCGCCGCGCGGTTTCCCACCGGATCAGCCGGCGATCCTCCCCCGAACAGCGATGCCGTGCGAGAAACTCGGCCTGGATCACCCCCAGTGCGCTGCCCAGCGCCGTCAACGCAGCACGATCGCGCACCGCGCGCCGTGCCAGGATGTGCGCCACGATCAGCGCTGCGATCCGGTCCACCCGTTCACCGAACAGATCCGCATGCCGCTCGGCCAGAATCGCCGCGGCCACGGTCTCCATCCGCTCGGTGAACCGCTTCGAGACCCCGCCCGCGTGCACCCGGTACACCATCAGCGGCTCGTCGAGGCGTCCGATCGCGCCGAACCGGCCGATCCGCTGATACAGGTCGAAATCCTCCGCATAGAGCCGCTCGGGCCGCATGAACGGATCGAGCCGCCGCGCCGCGTCGCCGCGAATCATGACCGATGACCAGATCAGCGGGTTCTCGATTCCCGTCAGCCAGTCGATGAGCATGGGCGTGGTGATCGCGGCATGGTCGGACGGCCTGATCACGCCGTCGACGAGCAGGTCCGCCGCCGTCCCGAGCAGCACGGTCGCCGGGTTCGCCTCCAGATACGCGACCTGGCGGGCGAAGCGGTCGGGGCGACACAGATCATCGGCATCGAGTGCGGCGATATAGCGGCCCCGCGCTGCAGCGACCCCGGCGTTGCGCGCCAGCACGGGGCCGCCATTGACCGGCATCGCCACCAGCTTGACGCGCGGATCGGACCAGCCCGCAACGCAGGCGCGGGTCGCGTCGGTCGAGCAGTCGTCGACGACGATCACCTCGAAATCGATGAAAGACTGCGCGGCGAGGCTGTCGAGCGTGGCGGGCAACAAGGCTGCGCCATTATACACCGGCATGACGACGCTGATGACCGGATCGGGCCTTGGGCGGACGGCACGCGTCATCGAGGGGGAGCACTCGGCATCCCCCTCCCCTTGCACGGTCAGGCTTTAACGGGCGATTACGTAGAGTTACGCGGCCCGCCGCTCAGCGCGCCCTTCGCTCAGCCCTTCGCGATCCAGGCATCGCCGATCTCGCGCAGCATATCGAGCGGTACGCGACCATAAGCGAGCACCGCCGCATGATAGGCCTTGAGGTCGAACGCCGTGCCCACCTTCGCCTTGGCGCGTTCGCGGATATCAACGAACACCGAATGGCCAAGCTTGTAGCTCGCCGCCTGGCCCGGGTTGACGCAATAGCGCTCGACCTCGCGCGTCGCGAAGCCCTCCGCCTCGCCTTCCGCGTCGATGAAATGGCGGATCGCCTGTTCGCGGATCCAGCGCAGGTGATGGATGCCGGTATCGACGACGCAGCGGTTCGCGCGGAACAGCTGGAATTTCAGATAGCCGAGCCGCCCGAGCGGATCGTCGTCATACATACCGATCTCGTCCGCAAGCTGTTCGGCATAGAGCGCCCAGCCCTCGCCATAGCCCGAAAAGCTCGTCATCTTGCGGATCAGCGGCAGCCGCGTGTTCGACAGCGCAAGCCCGCTCTCCATCTGATGCCCCGGCAGTCCCTCATGATAGACCGTCGTCGCGAGGCAGAATTTGGGCCAGTCGGCGCTGTCCTTCAGGTTGAAATAGACCAGCCCCGGCCGCGAGCCGTCGATCGCCGGTGGTTGTGCGAACGCCGCGGCGGCACCGGCTTCGGTCTGCGCAGGCACGCGCCGCACCTCGAACCCGTAAGGCGGCATCCGCTCGAACACGCTAGGCAATTTCGCGCGGATCGCCGCCAGCCGGTCGTTGCAATAGGCGATCGCCTCGCGCTTGCCCGCATCGGTGTTGGGATAGAGCTGGTCGGGATTCTTGTAGAGCGCGGCCATCCGCGCGCCGATGCTGCCCTTGCTGTACCCCTGTTTGCGCAACAGCGTGTCGAGCTGCGCCGACAGCATCTTCGCCTGGTCGAGCCCGAACCTGTGCACCTCGTCGGGTGACAAATTGGTCGTCGTCGTTGCGTGCAACGCGGCGGGATAGAAGGCGGCGCCCTCCTTCAGCTTCCACACGCCGGCGTCATGCGTGGCCGTCCGGCGGAGGTCGCGGGTCGCCGCAATCTGCCGGTCGAGAGCGGGCAGCACCGCCGCGTCATAAATCCGCGCGGCATCGCGGCCATAGCTTTCGCCCAGCCCCTTGGCCGCCGCGCGCCGGACGAGACTCTGCACGACCAGCGCCTCGCTTGCGGGCTGGCGCGTCTTGGTCATCTGGTCGAGCGCGAGGTCGAGGATGAAGTCGGGGGCGACAACGCCGACGCCCGCGTCATGCCGCATGCGCGCGGTGTTCGCGTCGATCTGTCCAGCAAACGCCTGGAGCCGCTGCAGATAGGCGTCGGCGTCGCCCTTCGTCTCGATCCGGTGCTTGGTGTCGAGGAAATCGGGCACCGACTGATACGCACCCGACAGCTGCGACACGACATAGGGGCTGGGGCCATAGGACGTGCCGCCGAAATCGAACGCCTGCACCGCCGCCGCCGACCGCCGCGTATAGATCACGCAGTCGAGGTCGATCCGCTCCGCCGGCGACAGCCCGGCGCGGTCGATCGCTGCAAGCTGCGCCAGCTCGGCCCTGGTCTGTGCCTTCGCCGCGGCGATCCCCGCCGCCGACGGATCCGACAGCTTCGCGCGCAGATCGGCATTGGCGCCGGTGTCGAGCCCGAGCGAGGTCGCACTCTCGGGACTGCGCCGCAACTGCGCCTGGACGAGCTGGTCGAACAGTCGCGACAGCGGCGTCGCGGGCGCCTCGGCCGCCTGCGCGAGCGCCGGTACCAGCGACGCCGCGCCGCCCAGCATCGTGCCGGCGAGCACCGCACGGCGATGGATCTTCAAGCTCATCCCACTCTCCGAAATGCAAACGGCCCGCCTTCCACCGGGAAGACGGGCCGTTCTTCGTCACGTCATGACGCCAGAGGCGATCAAGCGGTGCGCGTTCCCGACAGCGGGAAGCTGCCGAAGGCGCCTGCACCGACGGTGCCGGTCATCGTGTCGCCATCGACGGTCGCCTTGCAGTCGAGCGTCATCGGCATCGGCACGGTCATCGCCTGCTTCCAGCTCAGCGTGTCGCCATCGACCTCGCCGGTCACATCCATGCCGCCCATCGCACCCGACACCGCGCCCGAAAAGCTGGTGTCCGCGCTGTTCACAGTCAGCGTCATCTTCTGATCGCCCAGCGGCGATTTCACGACGCAATCCCAGCTGCCATCGACATTTGCCATGCTATTCTCTCCTTCGATTACTTGGCCTTGGCCGCAAGCGGCGTCACCGGAACCACCGGCAGCCCCGCGACCGAAGCCGCGCTCACGACCTCGACCGGCAACCCCAGGCTGTCAAGCTGCGGCTTGACCGTCTTGGCATCGCCGACGACCACCCAGGTGAATTTCTTCACGTCGATCACTCCCGCGATCGCGGTGTTCAGCTGCGGCAAGGTCAGCGCGCCGTAGCGTCGCGTGATCGTCGCGTAATAATCGTCGGGGCGCTTCAACAAATCATTCTGCTGCATTGCGCCGAGCACCGCGACCGACGTCTCGAAGCTGCCGGGCAACGCGCGAATCCCGCCGTCGATCGCCAGCCCGAATTCGGTCTGGGTCATCGGCTTGGTCGTCACGAACTGCGTCACGTCCTGTTGCAGCGCGGTGATCGACGGGCCGGTCTTGTCCGCCTGCACCCCGGCCGAAATGCCATAGGGCGCATCGAACGCGGCCGTCTGGAACCGCCCGCCCGCGCCATAGGACCAGTGCTTCTCCTCGCGCAGGTCCATGTTGATCCGGCTGAGGAAGCTGCCACCCAGCGCATCGTTCGCGGTGTTGAACACGAGCATGTCGTCGCTGCCCTTCAACCCGGTCCGCTGGCCCGCGAGAATCAGCGACTGCGGGCTGTTCGGCCGGTCGACCAGCACGATCTTGGGCGTCAGCGGGGTACGCGTCGTCGGGAAGCTCTTGACCCCCGCCGGCCCCTGCGCCGTCCAGTCGCCGAACCCGCGGTCGAGCACCGCCCTGACCTCGGCGAGCGGGCGGTCGCTGACGACGAAGATCTTCGCCTTGTCGGGGCGCAGCCACGCCTGCTGGAACGCGACCAGGTCGGCGCGCGTCAGCGCGGCGACCGCCTTTGGATCACCACCACCCTGTGCCTTGCCGTAAGGGGTGTCGCCGTTGATCAGCTTGCCGATCACGCGGTTGCCCAGCCCTTGAGGGCTGGTCAGTTCCTGCTGGATGCCGGCCAGCTGCTGGTTGCGGACCCGGCCGACCTCCTCGTCCGCGAAGGCCGGATTGCGGGCGATATCCGCGAACAGCGCGACCGCGGGCGTCAGGTTTGCGCTCGGCACGCTCATCGACAGCGTCGTCCGGTCGAGCGAGGTGCCCGTCCCGATCGACGCGCCCAGCCGCTCGCGCGCCTCGGCCAGCGCGATCCCGTCGAGCGTCCGCGTCCCCTCGTCCATCACGCTCAGCGTCAGCTGCTGCGTGCCGAGCTTGTCCGCGACATCGGCGGCATAGCCCGCGTCGAAGCTCAGCACCGCCTGCGTGATCGGCACCGCATCGCGACGCGCATAGATGAGCTCGATTCCGTTCGACAGCCGCGCGCGCTCGACCGCAGGGAAGGCAAGCCCGGTCAGCGTGCCGACCGCGGGGATACCGCCGGCGCGCGTGCCTTTGACCGGCGTCTCGGCAGCGGGCTTCACCGCGACCGCGGGCGGCACGACCGCCTCCTCATATTTGTCGCGCTCGCCGTCGACCACGGTCAGCGTATAGGCGGGGCGCGTCAGCCAGCGCGTCGCGGCGGCCTTGACGCTCGCCGGCGTCTGCGCCGCGATCGCCGCCAGCTCCTTCTTGTAGTGGCCCGGGTCGTTCGCATAAAGCGCGCCGCCCG
>NZ_JPJC01000048.1:0-3114 GCF_000733135.1 Sphingomonas sp. FUKUSWIS1 | reverse complement strand
TGCGCCTGCCAAGGCCCCCGAGCCCGCCGCGACCGCAACGCCCGCGGCACCCGCCAAGGACGAGTCCGGCGCAGGCTATGGCGACCAGCCCGGCGCCGGCACCAGCGACTCGCCCGCAGCCCTCTCGCCGTCGGTCCGCCGCGCGGTGCTCGAGCACGGCGTCGACCCCGGCACCGTCAAGGGCACCGGCCGTGACGGTCGCATCACCAAGGAAGACGTGACCGCCGCCGCCTCGAGCAAGCCCGCTCCGGCCGCAGCACCTGCGCCCGCACCGGCCGCAGCGCCCGCAGCCTCGGGCCGCGGTGAAGAGCGCGTCCGCATGACGCGCCTGCGCCAGACGATCGCCAAGCGCCTCAAGGAAGCGCAGAACACCGCCGCGATGCTGACGACGTTCAACGACGTCGACATGACCGCGGTGATCGAGGCGCGCGCCAAGTACAAGGATCTGTTCGAGAAGAAGCACGGCGTCCGCCTCGGCTTCATGGGCTTCTTCGTGAAGGCCGCGACCATGGCGCTGCGCGACATCCCGTCGGTCAACGCATCGATCGACGGCGACGACATCGTCTATCACGATTACGCCGACATCTCGGTCGCGGTCTCGTCGCCGGGCGGCCTCGTCGTCCCCGTGATCCGCGATGCCGACCAGATGTCGGTCGCGACGATCGAGAAGACGATCGGCGACTTCGGCAAGCGCGCCAAGGACGGCGCGCTCAAGATGGACGAGATGAAGGGCGGCACCTTCACCATCTCGAACGGCGGCGTGTTCGGTTCGCTGATGTCGACCCCGATCATCAACCCGCCCCAGTCCGCGGTCCTCGGCCTCCACCGCATCGAGGAGCGCCCGGTCGTCGTGAACGGCCAGATCGTCATCCGCCCGATGATGTATCTCGCGCTCAGCTACGATCACCGCCTGATCGACGGCCGCGAAGCCGTGACGTTCCTCGTCGCGCTCAAGAACGCGATCGAAGACCCGACGCGCATCCTGATCGACCTGTAAATATCTAACCACCCCGGCGCAGGCCGGGGCCCAGTGGGGAAGGCCGCGGTGACGAAGCGCCTCGCCCTCCCCATATATCTCCCAACTGGGCCCCGGCCTGCGCCGGGGAAGTAAGAGAGAAGCGACAATGGCTGACTATGACTATGACGTCCTCGTAATCGGCGCAGGCCCCGGCGGCTACGTCGCCGCGATCCGCGCCGCACAGCTCGGGCTGCGCACCGCCTGCGCCGAGAGCCGTGATACGCTCGGCGGCACCTGCCTCAACGTCGGCTGCATCCCGTCCAAGGCGCTGCTCCACGCGTCCGAAATCTACGAGGAGGCCAAGAGCGGCCACCTCACCAAGTTCGGCATCGATTTCCAGGGCGTCTCGCTCAACCTCGACCAGATGCACGCCGAGAAGGCCAAGGCCGTCAAGGAACTGACCGGCGGCGTCGAATTCCTGTTCAAGAAGAACAAGGTGACCTGGCTCAAGGGCAAGGCCGCGTTCCAGGACGCGCACACCGTCGACGTCAACGGCCAGACGGTCACCGCGAAGAACATCGTCATCGCCACCGGTTCGAGCGTCATGCCGCTCCCCGGCGTCGAGGTCGACCAGACCACGGTCGTCGACTCGACCGGCGCGCTCGCGCTCCCCAAGGTGCCCGAGCACATGGTCGTCATCGGCGGCGGCGTGATCGGTCTCGAACTGGGCAGCGTCTGGCGTCGCCTCGGCGCGAAGGTCACGGTCGTCGAATTCGTCGACCAGATCCTCCCCGGCTTCGACGGCGAAGTCCGCCGCGAGAGCGCCAAGCTCTTCAAGAAGCAGGGCATGGAGCTGAAGCTCTCGACCAAGGTCACCGGTGTGACCGTCGACAACGGTGTCGCGACCGTCACCGTCGAGCCCGCTGCCGGCGGCGCGTCCGAGACGATGACCGCCGACGCAGTGCTCGTCTCGATCGGCCGCAAGGCGAACGTCGACGGCCTCAATCTCGAAGCCATCGGCCTCGAGCTCAACAAGCGCGGTCAGATCGAGACCGACCACAGCTTCAAGACCAAGGTCGACGGCGTGTGGGCGATCGGCGACTGCGTCCCCGGCCTGATGCTCGCGCACAAGGCCGAGGACGAGGGCGTCGCGGTGGCCGAGAACATCGCCGGCCAGACCGGCATCGTCAACGAGGACGTCATCCCGTCCGTCGTCTACACGATGCCCGAAATCGCCGGCGTCGGCCTCACCGAGGAAGCCGCGAAGGACATGACCGCCGAATCGGGTGGCATCAAGGTCGGCAAGTTCCCCTTCGCCGCCAACAGCCGCGCCAAGACCAACCGCGACACCGACGGCTTCGTCAAGGTCATCGCCGACGCGAAGACCGACCGCGTGCTGGGCGTCTGGATCGTCTCGAGCCTTGCCGGCACGCTGATCGCCGAAGCCGCCATCGCGATGGAATTCGGCGCGACCAGCGAAGACATCGCCTACACCTGCCACGCGCATCCGACGCATGCCGAGGCGCTGAAGGAAGCGGCGATGGCCGTACAGGGCAAGCCGATCCACATCTGAGTCCGACCGCGCGAGGGCCGTAGCGCAAGCTACGGCCGAGCACCCGGCGGTCGGACCGGCCGGCGGCGCTCCAGCGCCGTCCGACGACAGGGGCTTAGCCCCTGTCCGGCCAAGCCCGCTCCAAGCTGCGTTTCGGAAGGGCGTCGGTGGAAACCCCACCGGCGCCCTCTCCACGTCTCCCGATCGCGCGCGAAACATACCCGCTCTCAAGCCCAAACCCCATGAGCGACCGCACCCCCCTCCGTCATCCCGGCGAAAGCCGGCACCCACGGTCACGGCGAACCCGGCGATACGGCGTCGTCATAACCCGGCCCGCGACCATGGGTCCCGGCGTCCGCCGGGATGACGGGAAGGGGAGGCGCCACAAAATCGCTCCCGCACCCGCCACAACCCGCCCCCCCCCGTCATCCTGGCGAAAGCCAGGATCCAGAGCTGCAAGCGTAACCCCCTGCGGCTCTGGATCCTGGGTCGAGCCCGGGATGACGGCACCGGGTGGGCGCAACATGTCTCTCGCCATCGATCGCCGGGCCGTAGCGGCAGGCAAACCCGCAACGACCCGCACCCCATCCGTCATCCCGGCGAA
>NZ_JPJC01000047.1:0-7729 GCF_000733135.1 Sphingomonas sp. FUKUSWIS1 | reverse complement strand
GCGATGATCGACGTCGATCTGGGCGGCCAGGACGATGCCGCGGTCGCCGCGGTCGCGCGCGCGGTTCGCGGCGTTGCGCCGACCGCGCGCGTCGACCGGCACGAAACCTGGATGTCACCTGTCAGCGGGGTAATGCGCTCGCTGACGCTGCTCGCGCTCGGCATCGTCCTGCTGATGGCCGGCGCGACCGCCGCAGTCGTCGTGCTGGCGGCGCGCGCGGGACTTGAAACGCACCGCGCGACGATCGAGGTCATGCACATGCTGGGGTCGACCGATCTGCAGGTCGCGCGTCTCTTCCAGCGTCGGGTGGCGATCGACGCCGCGATCGGCGGCGTGGCCGGTGCCGGCGTCGCGATCGCCGTCATTTTGCTGATCATGACCCGGTTGCAGGGGCTGGGCTCCGAACTGCTCGACGGGGGGCGGTTATCCTCGACCGACTGGGCCACGCTGGGCACGATGCCGATCGGGTTCATCGTGCTGGCGATGGTCGCCGCGCGCGCGACGATCGTGCGCGCGATGAGGACGACCCTGTGATTGTCCGCCTTCTGGGTGTCGGTGTGCTCGTCTGGGCGCTCGGGTTCGCCGCGTTCATGCTGCTCCTGCCGCCGCCGCTCAATGGCTCGACCACCGATGCGATCGTCGTGCCGACCGGCGGGGCAGGGCGGATCGATCGCGGTCTGGCGCTGCTGCGCGACCGCCAGGCCAAGCGGATGCTCGTGACCGGAGTCGCGCCCGGCGTCCGCCCGATCGACCTCGCGCTCGAATATCGCACCTCGCCCAGCGTCTTCGCCTGTTGCGTCGATCTCGGCGCGGATGCGGTGGATACGCGGTCGAATGCCGAGGAAACCGCGCGCTGGGTCAAGACGCACGACTATCGTACCGTGCGCCTCGTCACCTCGGACTGGCATGTCCCGCGCGCCAAGATGGAGCTTGCCGCGGTGCTCGGGCCGCGGGTGCTGGTGCTCGGCGACGGCGTCCCCGGCACGCCGCGGCTCGGGACGCTGGTCAACGAATACAACAAGTTGATCCTGCGACGGATCGCATTGTGGATAGGATTTGGCGCATGATCGCCTGGTTACGAACGATCGTCTTCATGATCGTCTTTTACAGTATCTCGGCGCCGATCGTGCTGACCGTGCCGATCAGCGCACTGTTCGGGTCGCGCGCGGTGATCGTCCATTCGACGGTGTGGACGCGGTTCCACCGCTGGGCGACGCGCTGGATCCTCGGCATCCGGATCCGGATCGAGGGGACGCGGCCCGACGTCGCGGCCTTCTACGCGTGCAAGCACCAGGCGATGTTCGAGACGCTCGAGCTTCAGGCGCTGCTCGACGGGCCGGCGATCGTGTTGAAGCGCGAACTGGCGGACATCCCCGCCTGGGGATGGGCGGCGCGACGCTATGGTGCGATCGTCGTCGACCGCGACGCATCCGCCAAGGCGCTGCGCAACATGATGCGCGAGGCGATCGCGGCCAAGGCGACCGGGCGCTCGGTCCTGATCTTCCCCGAAGGCACCCGGGTCGTGCCCGGCGAGCATCCGCCGCTCAAGCCGGGTTTTGCGGGCCTCTACCGCGCGCTCGGCATGCCGACGGTCCCAATCGCCTGCGACAGCGGCACCGTCTGGCCGCGCAAGGGGCCCAAGCGGGCGGGCGTCATCACCTTCCGCTTCGGCGAGGTCGTCCCCGCCGGTCTCAAACGCGAGGAGGCCGAGGCGCGCGTCCATGCGGCGATGAACGCGCTCGACGGCTGACGCCGCTGGCGGCGCTCCGAGCGGGGTCAGTCGTGCGCGCGGCCGAAATCGGCGGCGTCGTCGTCCTGACCCTGTTCGACGATCGACCGGCGCACCGCGCGCGTGCGCGTGAACAGGTCGAACAGCTCGTCGCCCTTGCCCCAGCGGATCGCGCGTTGCAGCGCGCTCAGATCCTCCGAAAAGCGTTGCAGCATGTCGAGCACCGCCTCGCGGTTGGTCAGGAACACGTCGCGCCACATCGTTGGATCCGACGCGGCGATGCGCGTGAAGTCGCGAAAGCCGCCCGCCGAATATTTGATCACCTCGGACTGGGTGACCTCTTCCAGATCGCTCGCGGTGCCGACGATCGTGTAGGCGATCAGATGGGGCAGATGGCTGGTGATCGCCAGCACCCGGTCGTGATGATCGGGGGCCATGAACTCGATCTGCGCGCCCAGCCGCCGCCAGAATTCGGCGACCCGCTCGACCGCAGCCGGATCGGCGCCCTCGGGGGGCGTGACGATGCACCAGCGATGGTTGAACAGTGTCGCGAACCCCGCCTCGGGCCCGCTGCGTTCGGTGCCAGCGACCGGATGCGCGGGGATCACGGTCGCGCCCGGCAGCGCCTCCGCCAGCACGCGTGCGACCTCGGTCTTGCTGCTGCCGACATCGCTGACGATCGCCTCGGCGGGCAGGTCCGCGGCAAACTCCGCCGCGACCGCCGCCATCGCGCCGACGGGGACGCACAGGATCACCAGATCGGCGTCGATCACCGCACTGCCCGCGGTGTCGGCGATGTCGTGGCACAACTCCAGCCGGTCCGCGGTCGCACGCACCGCGGGATCGACGTCATAGCCGGTGAGCCGCACCGTCGGCATCGCCTGCAGCACGCCGCGCGCGATCGACGACCCGATCAGCCCCAGTCCTAGGATCGTGACGCGTGCGAACGGCAGCATCAGCCCCGCTCGACCAGCGCGCGCAACGCCGCGATCACGCCGCGCGTCTCATCCTCGGTGCCGATCGTGATGCGCAGCGCATTGGGAAGGCCCTGTCCGGGCAGCCAGCGGACGATATACCCCGCCTCCATCAGCCCGTGATAGGCCGCGTCGGCGGTCAGCTGACCTTCGAACAGGACGAGCACGAAATTCGCCTTGGAGGGTACGCAGCGCAGGCCGGCATTACCCATCTGCGCGACCTGCTCGACGAACCAGCCGCGCCAGCGGTCGTTGTGCGCGCGAGTCGCATCGACAAAGCCGGTATCCGCCAGCGCCGCGACGGCCGCCGCCTGGCCCGCCGTCGTGACGTTGAAGGGCGCGCGGATGCGGTGCATCGCATCGATGATCGGCGCGCAGGCATAGCCCCAGCCGATCCGCTCCGCGGCAAGGCCGTGGATCTTCGAGAAGGTCCGCGTGACGAGCACGTTCGCCTCGGTCATCGCCAGCGCGAGGCCGGCATCATCCTCCTCGGGGCTGAGATATTCGGCATAGGCCTGGTCGAGGACGAGCAGCACCGAGCGCGGCAGGCCGGCGTGCAACCGGGCGATCTCGGCGCGCGGCGTGAACGTGCCGGTCGGGTTGTTCGGGTTGGCGACGAACACGACGCGGGTGCGTTCGGTGACCGCGGCGAGGATCGCATCGACATCGGTCGCATAGTCGCGGTCGTCGACGACGACCGGCTCGGCACCGACGCGCCGCGTCGCGATTTCGTAGACCGCAAAGCCGTAGCGGACATGGATGATCTCGTCGCCGGGGCCCGCATAGGCGCCCGCGACCAGATGCAGGATCTCGTCCGATCCGGTGCCATAGATCACGCGTGCCGGATCCAGGTCGTAATGCGCCGCCAGTGCCTCGCGCAGCGCGGTCGCGCTGGCGTCGGGATAGCGTTCGAGCGTGTGATCCGCGCCGTCGAACGCGGCCTTGGCCGCTGGGCTCGTCCCAAGCGGGTTCTCGTTCGACGACAGCTTGATCACCGTGCGGCCATCATCGGTCGTCGAGCGACCGGGCGTGTACGGCGCGATCCCCAGGATCCAGGGCTTCGGCGTGGGTGCGGGCATGATGTTTGTCATGGCCGCGGGGCATAGCGGTCGGTGTGGCGCAGTGGCAAATGGTTGTGGTAGCGGACGCGTCATGCTCGACACGATTGATCCCGACCGGACGACCGACGCGCGCTTCGGCCTGGCGCGTCGCGTGACCTTGCCGGGACCGTTGCGGCTCGATGGCGGCGTCCTGCTGTCGCCGGTCGACATTGCCTATGAAACCTATGGCACGCTGAATGCCGACGCCTCGAACGCGGTCCTGATCTGTCATGCGCTGACCGGTGATCAGCATGTCGCCTCGACGCATCCGCGGACCGGCAAGCCCGGCTGGTGGACGCGGATGGTCGGTGAGGGGCGACCGATCGATCCCGCGCGGCATTTCATCGTCTGCGCCAATGTGCTCGGCAGTTGCATGGGCTCGTCGGGGCCTGCGACGATCAACCCCGCGACTGGGCGCGCCTGGGCGATGGGGTTTCCGGTCATCACGATCCGCGACATGGTCCGCGCACAGGCAATGCTGCTCGACCATCTCGGCATCGACGTGCTGCAGGCGGTGGTCGGCGGATCGATGGGCGGGATGCAGGCGCTGAGCTGGCCCGCGACCTTCCCCGACCGGGTCCGCGCCTGTGTCGTGATCGCATCGACCGCGCGCCACACCGCGCAGAACATCGCCTTTCACGAGGTTGGCCGCCAGGCGGTGATGGCCGATCCGAACTGGCGCGGCGGCGATTATCACGACGAGTCCGCGCCGACCGCGGGGCTCGCGGTCGCGCGGATGGCGGCGCACATCACCTATCTGTCGGAAGCCGGGCTGACCGAGAAGTTCGGGCGGCGGCTGCAGGCCCGCGACGCCAAGTCGTTCGGCTTCGACGCCGATTTCCAGGTCGAGAGCTATCTGCGGCATCAGGGGCTCGCCTTCACCGACCGGTTCGACGCGAACTCCTATCTCTATATCACCCGCGCGATGGACTATTTCGATCTCGCGGAGGAGCATGGCGGGCTGCTCGCCAACGCCTTCCGCGCGACGAGCGCGCGCTTCTGCCTCGTCAGCTTCGACACCGACTGGCTCTATCCGACCGCGGAATCGCGCAGCATCGTCCAGGCGCTCAATGCCGCAGGCGCGCCGGTCAGCTTCGTCGAGCTCAGCAGCCCGTACGGCCATGACGCGTTTCTGCTTGAGGCGCCCGAGCTCAACCGCGTCGTCGACGGATTTCTGAGGGCAGGGGCATGAGCACCCCGACGCAGCAGGAGACGCTGCGCGCCGACCTGGGGATCATCGCGCATCACGTGGACCGTGGGTCGCGCGTGCTCGACGTCGGATGCGGCGACGGCGCGCTGATGGCGGCGCTCCGGGACGAGCGCGCGGTCGATGCGCGCGGGCTGGAGATCGATCCGGGCAACGTTGCGGCCGCGGTAGGCCGCGGCCTGTCGGTGATCCAGGGCGACGCCGATGTCGACCTGCAGGGCTATCCCGATGCCAGCTTCGACTATGCGATCCTCAGCCAGACATTGCAGACCGCGCGCGCGCCCGACCTGGTGCTCGACCATCTGCTGCGGATCGGTCGGCGCGCCTTTGTCAGCTTTCCCAACTTCGCGCATTGGCGCGTGCGGCTGTCGCTGCTGTGGGGCGGGCGGATGCCGGTCACGCGGCAATTGCCCGAAAGCTGGTACGACACCCCCAACATCCATCACGTCACGATCGACGACTTCCGGGCGTTCCTCCGGCAGCGCGGTGTGATCGTCGAGGGTGCCTGGTTCCTGTCGGGCGACAAGCAGACGACGTCGGCGGCTGCCAACCTGCTCGCCGAGCACGCCGTATTCCTGTTGCGGGGCGAACCGGGGGCATGACCCGGGCGCTCCCCCGGTAACACAGGTTATTTGTTTCAATTCGCTACACGTTCTTGATTCAAATCAATAAACCGAAGGAACGGATAGCCCGGCCAACGGTTGCCACGACAATGACCAAGACCGCCATGATCGTTGAAGATGAAATCTTCGTCGCGCTGGATCTCGAAAGGATCCTGATCGACGCGGGATATCACGTCGTGGCGATCGCGGCGGACCGCGAAACCGCGCTCATCGCCGCGGCCGGATGCGATTTCGCCTTTGTCGACGTCAATCTGCGCGACGGTCCGACCGGTCCGTCGATTGCGGAGACGATTGCGCGCGATCACGGCGTGAAGGTCGTCTTCGTCACCGCCAATCCCAGCCAGATCGGCGACGCCGATTGCCTCGGCTATATCCGCAAGCCGTTCAACGATGCCGCGATCCTCGCCGCCGCCGAACTGGCGACCACGGGTCAGGCGCTACGCGGCGGTAGCGAACTGATCCAGATCCGACGGCGCGGGAACTGACGGGGAGACCGCGCGGTCAGCGGCAGAAGGAGGGGAGGGGGACCCCGATCTCGACGCACAGCCCCTCGGGACGCCAATCGCGCCGCACCGTCCCGCCCAACTGGCGAACCGCACTCATTTCGATCAGCTGACTGCCAAAACCCTTATGGCTCGTCGGGTGCGCGATCGGCGGGCCACCCTGCTCGCGCCAGGTCAGACGCACCGTGCCCGTGGCGCCGTCCCCGTCATGCCCGATCGTCAGCGCGACATGCCCATCGACGGTCGACAGCGCGCCGTATTTCGTCGCGTTCGTCGCGAGCTCGTGAAACAGCAGGGCGAGCGGGGTCGCGGAACGATCGTCGATCCGCACATCGTCGCCGATCACGACCAGACGATCCGTCCCGTCTTGCCGATAGGGTTCGAACAAATCGCCCAGCAGGCCCTTCAGACTGTCCTGCGGGGCTTCCGGACGCGACTGGGTGCTGTGCGGGCGGACGAAGTCGTGTGCACGGCCCAGCGCGGTGATGCGGTGGCGCAGGTCGGTCGCGATCCCGGCGAATTCGGGTTTGCCGCGCGCGGAAAAGGCGATGAGTCCGGCGATGACGGCGAAGATGTTCTTGATCCGGTGGCTCAGCTCCTGGCTGATCACCTCGCGCTCTTCATAGGCGAGCTTCTGCTCGTGGATGTCGGTGCAGGTCCCGAACCAGCGCGTGATCGCGCCCTGGTCGTCGCGTACCGGCAAAGCGCGGCCGAGCACCCAGCGATAGGTGCCGTCCCGGTGCCGCAACCGATATTCGATCGTATAGGGCTCGCCGCTCGCGAGCGAATGGCGCCAGATCGTCCAGGCGCGGTCCTGGTCCTCGGGATGGAACACGTCGTTCCAGCCCTCGCCATCGGTCGTGCCGGGCGTCGTGCCGGTAAACTCGTACCAGCGCGCATTGTAATAATCATGGAAGCCGTCGGGCAGCGTCGACCAGACCATCTGCGGCATCGTATCGGCCAGCGTCCGGAACCGCAGATCGCTCGCCTCGAGCGTGCGCCGCGCCCGCGCCTCGGCAAAGGCCTGTTCGCGCGCGGTCCGGCGATCGTCGAGCCGCCCCATCGCCGCCTTGGCCAGCAGTGTCAGCCCGTCACGCTGGAACGGCGTAAGCCCCGCCCGCGAGGTCGTCGCCAGCACGCACAGCGCGCCGAGCGGCACGCCTTCGCTCGAGACCAGAGGCGCCCCCGCGTAGAAGCGGACATGCGGAGCACCGGTGACGAGCGCGTTGTCCACGAACCGCGGATCGGCCTGCGCGTCGGGCACTTCCATCACGTCGTGATGGTGCATCGCATGCGCACAGAAGGACTGGCTCCGCGGCGTCTGGTCGAGATCGGTGCCGCTGCGTGAAAGGAACCGCTGATATTCCTCCTCGACCAGGCTCAGCAGTGCGATCGGCGCATCGCACAACCGGGCTGCGAACGACACGATGTCGTCCAGCTCACCCTGCATGCGCGCGCCCGCGACATCGTAGGACGAGATGACGCGTGATCGCGCCGCCTCGTCGTACACGCTCGGCGCTACTGGAGTCGAAACGGGCGGCGTCACGATGCTTAGAACGGCACGTCGTCGTCGAGATCGTCCGAGAACCCGCC
>NZ_JPJC01000046.1:0-17511 GCF_000733135.1 Sphingomonas sp. FUKUSWIS1 | reverse complement strand
GGCAGGTCGCCTATGACATCGCGCGGCAGATCGACGATGCCTATCCGGCGGGGGCGAACATCTCGGCCAAATCCTATGCCGAGCGCGACGAATATACCAATCTCGCCTGGCTTGGCGGGCAGGCGGCGATGAAGAAGCTCGGGCGGCCGGCGGATGCGATGACGCTGTTCGATCGCTATGCGCGCGGGTCGAATTCGCCGGTCGTGCGGGCGCGTGGTTATTACTGGGCGGGTCGCGCGGCGGAGGCGGCGGGCCGGCAGGCGGATGCCGCCGCCTTCTACACGCAGGCGGCCGGCTACCGCGATCAATATTACGGACAGCTCGCGACCGAGCGGATGGGCTGCGCGCTGACCCCGCCACCGCCGATGGCCAGCCTTGCGATCGCCCCCGCGGTGCGCGCCGCGTTCGAGCAGCGCGAGACGGTGCGCGCGGTCAAGTTCCTTGGCCAGATCGCGGACTGGCAGGACCAGACCGCGTTCGTCCGCCAGATCGCCGCGGATGCGACGACCGACACCGACCACGCGCTCGCCGCCGAACTGTCGACGCGCATCAACCGCCCCGATCTGGGCGTGATGGTCGGGCGCAGCGCGCTGGCGAACGGGCTTAGCGACTATTCGGCGGCGGGCTTCCCGACCGTCAGCGTGCCGGCGGGCTATGAGGACAACTGGACGATCATCCACGCGATCTCGCGGCAGGAGAGCCAGTTCGATCGCGCGGCAGTCAGCCATGCCGGTGCGCGCGGGCTGATGCAGCTGATGCCGGCGACCGCGCGCGAGCAGTCGGGCAAGATCGGGCTCGCCTATAACCAGGCGTCGCTGACGACGGATCCCAATCTGTCGATCATGCTGGGGTCGAGCTACTTCCAGCGGATCTATGCGAACTATGGCAGCTATCCGCTTGCGATTGCTGCATATAATGCGGGCGGTGGCAATGTGAACAAGTGGCTGCGCGCCAATGGCGACCCGCGGACCGGGGCGGTCGACATCATCGACTGGATCGAGGCGATCCCGTATCAGGAGACGCGCAACTATGTGCAGCGCGTGATCGAGAATGCGGTCGTCTACGACCTGATGAACCCCGCCCGCGCCAAGAGCCGCAGCGTCGCGCGGACGTCCTGGTATCTCGGCAAGACCCGGCCGGGCTGAACCGGACGAGACGGCGCGCATGGATCGGCCCAACTACATCACCCCGGCAGGCTATACGGTGCTGCGCGAGGAATATGAGCTGTTGCTCGGCAGCGAGCGGCCCAAGCTGGTCGAGGTGATTTCCTGGGCGGCGGGCAATGGCGACCGGTCGGAGAATGGCGACTATATCTATGGGCGCAAGCGGCTGCGCGAGATCGACCGGCGGCTCGGCTGGCTGTCGCGGCGGATGAAGGCGGCCAAGGTCGTCGATCCCGCCGCGCAGGAGGACCGCAGCCGCGTCTGGTTCGGCGCGTGCGTGACGGTGGCGGACGAGGAGGATGTCGAACGCGTGCTCACGCTGGTCGGCGATGACGAGACCGATGCGGGCAATGGGCGGATCGGCTGGAATTCGCCGTTCGCCCGCGCGCTGAGGGGTGCCGCGATCGGTGATGTCCGGCGCGTCGACCTGCCGGCGGGCGAGCGCGAATATGAGGTCGTGGCGATCGCCTATCCCTGATTTCCTATCGCTGAACGATCCGTTTCCATCCGGCGCGTTGACGCAGGCACGCGCGCATAGGACGTAGCGGGACCGCAACGACGTTCAGGATGATCCCATGCCGATACCCGCCACCTGGTCCCGCCGCCTGCTCAGCGCCATGCGCATCGTCGTGGCGCTGGTATTCTTCAGCCACGGTATCTCCAAGTTCTTCGGGCTGCCGCCCTTCCCGATGGCGATGACCCCGTTGCTGTACGTCGCGGGCATAATCGAGGTCGTGGGCGGCGCGTTGCTGATCGTCGGGCTGTTCACGCGGCCGGTCGCGTTCCTGCTGTCGGGCATGTCGGCGGCGGCCTATTTCCTCGCGCACGCACCGCAGGGCCCCTTCCCGATCGCCAATGGCGGCGAGGCGGCGGTGCTCTATTGTTTCGTGTTCCTCTACCTCGCCGCAGCGGGTGGCGGCGCGTGGGGCGTGGACGCGGGGCGCGGGCGCGGCTAATCCCGGCGGTATGGCCGATACCACAACCCGCAACGTCGCCCTTCTCATCGACGCCGACAACGCATCGTCGGCGACGCTCGACCCGGTGCTGACCGTCCTTGCCGAGCTCGGCACGGTCAACGTCCGGCGCGTCTATGGCAATTGGTCCAAGCCCGCGCTGAAAGGCTGGCGCGACATGTCGATCAAGCACGGCATCGAGCCGCAGCAGCAGTTCGACCTGACCAAGGGCAAGAACGCGACCGACATGAAGATGACGATCGACGCGATGGACCTGCTGTTCCGCGGCCGGATCGACGGGTTCGGGATCATGTCGTCGGACAGCGACTTCATGCCGCTCGCGATGCGGATCCGCCAGGACGGCGTGCCCGTCTATGGCTTCGGCACTAGCCGCACGCCCGAGGGGTTTCGCCAGGCCTGCACGCGCTTCATCGACGTCAGCGCGCTCGACGACGAGTCCGAGCCGATGCCGCTGTCACTGCCGCCCGCGATCGGTGGCGAGAAGGCCCCTGCCCCCGCCGCGCCCGCCGCACGCCGATCGCGCGGTGGCGAGCCGATCGGGTCGGACCTGATCAAGCTGCTGATCGACGCGTATAATGCGGGCAAGCGCGACGAGAAGGGCTATCAGAGCCTGACAGAACTCGGCCAGCGCGCGGGCAACCGGTCGAGCTTCGACGCGCGCAACTATGGCTTCAACCATCTGTCCGAGCTGATCGAGGCGGTGCCCAATTTCCAGACCGAACGCCGTGACGGCGGTCGGATCTACGTCAAGCGGGTGCGCTGAGCGGGGGCACCGGTCGCTCAGTCGAGCCCGGTGCAGTCGCCGCCAAGCTTCGTCCCGCCCCGCGCGGCGAAGCTGCCCAGTTCACGCGCGTCGCGTTTCGCGATCAGCGTGGTGGCGCTGGGCTTGCCGTCCTTGAGAACCGCGACGGTCCAGGCATCGACAGGCCCGGTCGGTGTCGCAACGCTCTGGCTGCCGGTGACGGTCAGCGTGAAGCGGCCGATCCCGCCATCATACTGGTAGAAGGGCAACGAGAAGCTCTTGCCCATCGCGAGCGGCAAGGCGCCGAACGTCACGCCCCAGAGATTGCCCTCCCAGATGGGGTCAGCCACCGCGACGTCGATCGGCGTGACGACGGCCTTGTCGGTCTTCGTTCCGACGATGCGACCGGGGGTGTAGCGCAGCGCGACATGCTCGACCCCGCTCCGGCTGTTGTCGAAGGTGATCGGCGTCAGATCGTCGCGGTTCAAGACGAAGTGATCGCGCATCGCGAAATTCGCCATCGGCACGCGCTGATGCACGACGATGTCCCAGGCCGGCCGACCGCCGACGCGGATGGCGCGGATGACCTGGCGGGTTGCGCCGATGACGGTCTGGTCGGCTCCGGCGGCCGGCGTGCCTGCGGGGGAGCCCGGGCGGTAGATCGCGAAACACTGGTCGACCGGCTTGACCCTGTCGCCCTGCGGCGCGGTCACCGAAGCCGCTGCGGCCGCTAGCATCATCAGCATGTCCATCATCCCCACCCCGTCGTTGTGGGAGAGGTGTGCTACGGACATCATACACGCGTCAAGCAATCAGTCCGGAAGCACGATCCTCGGGTCGGGGATGTCGAGGACCGCACAGGTGCCGCGCGCGGCATTCTCGATCGCGATCGTGCCGCGCAACTGCCGGGCGAGGCTGCCGATCATCCGCATGCCGAGGCTTTTGCGCGAGGCGGCCTTGAGGTCGAAATCGGCGGGCAGCCCGACGCCGTCGTCGGACACGGTCAGCAGAATCCGGCCATCGGCGTTGCGGATCGTCACCGCGATGACGCCGCCACCCTCGCCGTAAGCATATTTGATCGCGTTGGTGACAAGCTCGGTGACGAGCAGGCCGAGCGGGATCGCGGTATCCGCGCTGATCCGGATCGCGTCGATGTCGCAGTCGATCCGGTGCAGCGGCGCCTGTTCGGCCAGCCCCGTCGCGATTCCGCAGACCAGGTCGTCGAGCGCGACGATCCCGACCTGTTCACCGCGCCAGAGCTGGTCATGCGTCTGCGCGATCGCGGTGATCCGCGCCTGCGCGTCGCCGAGCAGCCGGGTGATGCGCGGGTCGTCATCCTCCTGCATCTGGAGGTTGAGCATCGCCGAGACGAGCGCGAGGCTGTTCTTGACGCGGTGGCTCGCCTCGCGCGTGAGGAGCTCCTGATGCTCCATCGCGTCGCTCAAGCGCTGTTCGGCCTGTTGCCGCTCGATCGCGACGCCGATCAGATTGGCGAACCCCTGCATGAAGGCGAGGTCGGCGGGCTCGAACTTGCCCTCGTCGGGGCTGTCGACCTCGAGCACGCCGAAGCGCTTGCCCGACGTCTCGACCAGCACGTTGATCGCGCGGCGGATGTGGTGCTCGGCCATGAAGGCGGGCGTACGGAACCGCTCCTCATTCTCGAGATGGTTGGAGATCACCGGCTGGCCGGTCTCGAGCGCGAAGCCCGCGGGCGAGGCGAGATCGGTGCGCATCTCGGCTGATCCGACCACGCCCGGCGCCCAGCCGATCCCCGCGCGCACGAACAGGCTGTCCTGCTCGGGGCGATATTCGAGGAACTTGCAGTATTTCGAGCGCATCCCCTCGCCGCACAATTCGGTGGCGCGCTGGAGCATCGGTTCGAGATCGCGCGCACGCAGCGCCTCGATCCCGAAATCGGCCAGTATCGATTGCTGGCGAAGCCGGTATTGCAGCTCCCCCGCACCCGGGGGGGCATCTCCACCGGGGGAGTGTTCGATAACTGTCACGCCTGCTCCGTTCGTGGGGACCAAGATTTCCCGTACCGACCCCGGTTAGGGGATCAACATGGCGCTTGCGTGGCAGGCACCAGCTCGGTCCTACACCACCCTCGTCATCCTGACGAACGTCAGGATCCAGAGCAATCAAGCGGGCCGCCTGTGACCCTGGATCCTGACTTTCGTCAGGATGACGGAGTTTGGATGGTAGGTGGACGTCCGCCGCAGCCCGGGAACATGGGCCGCGGCGGGTCTCAGACGCTCAGCGTGTGAGCTTCTTGTAGGCCAGACGCGTCGGGCGGTCGGCGGCGTCGCCGAGGCGGCGGCGCTTGTCTTCCTCGTAGGAGGCGTAATTGCCCTCGAACCACTCGACATGGCTGTCGCCTTCGAAGGCGAGGATGTGCGTGGCGAGGCGATCGAGGAAGAAGCGGTCATGGCTGATGACCACCGCGCAGCCGGCGAACGTCTCGAGCGCCTCCTCGAGCGCACGCAGCGTCTCGACGTCGAGATCGTTGGTCGGCTCGTCGAGCAGGAGGACGTTGCCACCCTCCTTGAGCATCTTGGCCATGTGGACGCGGTTGCGCTCGCCGCCCGACAGCTGGCCGACCTTCTTCTGCTGATCCTGCCCGCGGAAGTTGAACGCGCCGACATAGGCGCGCGTGCCCATCTCCTGCTTGCCGAAGCGGAAGATCTCGAGCTCGTCGGAGATTTCCTGCCAGACGTTCTTGTTCGGATCGAGATCGTCGCGGCTCTGGTCGACATAGCCGAGCTTGACGGTCGAGCCGACCTCGATCGTGCCCGTGTCCGGGGTTTCCTGGCCGGTGATGAGCTTGAACAGCGTCGACTTGCCCGCGCCGTTCGGGCCGATCACGCCGACGATGCCGCCCGGCGGCAGCGTGAAGTCGAGCCCGTCGAACAGCAGCTTGTCGCCGTACGACTTGGTCAGGCCCTTCGCCTCGATCACCTTGCCACCGAGACGCGACGGCAGCTGGATCAGGATCGCGGCCTTGCCGGCGACGCGATTCTCCTGCTTTTCCATCAGCTCGTCGAACGCGCGGATACGCGCCTTCGACTTGGTCTGGCGTGCCTTGGGGGTCTGGCGCATCCACGCCAGCTCGTCGGCGATCGCCTTCTGCTTGCCGGCCTCTTCGCGCTCTTCCTGGCTGAGGCGCTGCGCCTTCTTCTCCAGATAGCCCGAATAGTTGCTCTCATAGGTGTAGTAGCGGCCGCGATCGAGCTCGAGCACCCAGTTGACGACATTGTCGAGGAAGTAGCGGTCATGCGTCACGAGGATGACGTTGCCGGTATATTCCTTAAGGTAATTCTCGAGCCACGACACGCTCTCGGCGTCGAGATGGTTGGTCGGCTCGTCGAGCAGCAGGATCTGCGGCTTCTCGAGCAGCAGCTTGCAGAGCGCGACGCGGCGCTTCTCGCCGCCCGAGAGATTCTCGACCGACGCATCGCCCGGCGGGCAGCGCAGAGCCTCCATCGCCTGTTCCAGCTGGCTGTCGAGCGCCCAGCCGTCGACCGCGTCGATCTTGGCCTGGAGATCGCCCATCTCCTCCATCAGTGCGTCGAAATCGGTGTCGTCCTTCGGATCGCCCATCTCGGCCGAGATCGCGTTGAACCGGTCGACGAGGTCGGCGACGGGGCGGACGCCGTCCTTGACGTTGCCCATCACGTCCTTGGTCGGATCGAGCTGAGGCTCCTGCGCGAGATAGCCGACATTGACGCCCTCGGCCGCCCAGGCCTCGCCGGTGAAGTCGGGATCCATGCCCGCCATGATCTTCATCAGCGTCGACTTGCCCGACCCGTTGGGGCCGATGATCGCGATCTTGGCGGACGGAATGAACTGGAGGTGGATGTTGTTGAGGACGGGCTTTGCGGCACCGGGGAAGGTCTTGGTCAGACCCTTCATGACGTAGGTATACTGGACGGCCATGTGGGTGCCGAGCTCCATGCTTGAATGAGGCGGGATTTGACGTGCGCAGATAGCGATGCGGCGGGCCGTTGGCAAACGGGGAGCGGCGACATAGGCTGTCGCGGATGATGAAGCACACGCTCGCGGTATTGGCCGCCTCCACCCTGTCCGTTCCTCTCGTGGCACAGCGGACCGCACCACCCGCCCCTGCCCCGGTCGATGCGAAGGTCGCAGCCCTCCGCGATGCCGCGCTCAAGGACGACGTCGCCTATGACATCGTCGAGGGGATGACGACCGAGATCGGCCCCAGGCTGGCGGGGACCGAGGCGGAGGCGCGTGCGCGTGCCTGGTCGGTGACCAAGCTGAAGGCGCTGGGGTTCAAGAACGTGCGGATCGAGCCGTACCAGATGCCCGTCTGGGTGCGCGGCGTCGAGACGGGGTCGATCCTCGCCCCCTTCCCGCAGGCGCTGAAGCTGACCGCGCTCGGCAATTCGGGTGCGACGCCCGTGGGCGGCCTGACCGCGCAGGTGGTGGTGTTCAAGTCCTATGGCGACCTGGCGGCGGCGCCTGCCGGGAGCCTCGCCGGCAAGATCGCCTATGTCGGCAACGCGATGGAGCCGACGCAGGACGGGTCGAGCTATGGCGCGTTCGGCCCTGCGCGGTTCGTGGGGCCGGCGATGGCGGCGAGCAAGGGCGCGGCCGCGATCGTGATCCGCTCGATCGGCACCGATCATCACCGCAACCCGCATACCGGCACGACCAACTTCCCCGAGGGCGTCACGCCGATCCCGTCGGCGGCGCTGTCGGTGCCCGATGCCGAGCTGATCGAACGGATCGCGACGCGCGGCAAGCCGATCACGATGACGCTCGTCCTGACCCCGCGGATGACGGGCACGCACGAATCGGGGAACGTCATCGCCGAGGTGCCGGGGACCGATCCCAAGGCGGGGATCGTGCTGGTCGGCGGGCATCTCGACAGCTGGGATCTCGGCACGGGCGCGATCGACGATGCGAGCGGCGTGGCGATCACCGCGGCGGCGGCCAAGCGCATCCTCGACGGCCCGCGCCCGCGGCGCACGATCCGCGTCGTCTGGTTCGGTGCCGAGGAAGTCGGCGGCTTTGGCGGCAAGGCCTATGCCGAGGCGCACAAGACCGAGCGGCACGCGACCGCGGGCGAATCCGATTTCGGCGCGGATCGCGTCTGGCGGTTCGAGACCAACCTGCCCGACAGCGCGAAGCCGGTCGCCGATCGCCTCGCCTCCGCCCTCGCCCCGCTCGGCATCGCGCGCGGCGCAGGGGTCGGCGGTGACGGCACCGATGTCGGCCCGACCATGGCGCTCGGCGTCGCGGCGATCGACCTCAACCAGTCGGGTACGCGCTATTTCGACACGCACCACACCCCCGACGATACGCTCGACCGGGTCGATCCCGAGCAGCTTCGCCAGAACGTCGCGGCCTGGACGACGATGCTTGCGATCGTGGCCAATGCGCCCGAGGAAATCGGCTCGGTCGTGCCAAGAAAGTGACCAGTTGCGGCAACCCGCCCGTCATCGGACTGTCGCAAAGCTTGCTGGGCGATGAATTTAGCGGATTGACCGCCGGTCGGGGGCCGCTATTTGACGGGGCTTCGCGACGGCAATCGGGTCGGCCGCGAGTGAAACTATGCTTGGGAGCATTCGAATGAAGAAGATCGTTCTGATCGCTGCTGCCGCCGGCCTGATGTCCGTCGCAGCCTGCAGCAAGTCGCCAGAAGCCGCCGCAGTTGAGAACAACGCGGACATGCTGGCTGACAACATGGAAATGCAGGCTGACAACATGGACGCCATGGCGGACAACACCTCGAACGCTGTCGCAACCGACGTGCTCGAGAACGCAGCCGACAACATGAACGCAGCAGCAGACAACGTCCGCGACGCTGCCGACGAGAAGACCGACAACATGAACTAAGACTGTGTCGGGCGCTTGCGCTCGACAGCGTTTTGGAGTCGGAAAGGGCGTTCCTTCGGGAGCGCCCTTTTTCTTTGGCACCCTTTTTCTTTGGAAACGCTTGCGCTAACGCAGGCGGCGGTGGGGCCTGTAGCTCAACGGTTAGAGCTGGCCGCTCATAACGGCTAGGTTGCGGGTTCGATTCCTGCCGGGCCCACCAATTTCTCCGATCATCACCACCTTACATCGTCAGGAAAGCGCAGAACCGCTTGGTTTGTGGGGGTCTTTCTTTTCACACGTTCCATACGGCGAGCTGAATGTGCGGGATATTTGGGGGTATTTTTCAAATGGTATTTTCTGCCTCCCAGATGTCATGATTCGGCCCGGATTTCTGCGGCTTGCGGAGCCGCTCCGGCTTCGGCGGAAGCACCTGGTTTGAGGGTGTCGATGATCATGCTGGGCGGCCTTGCGACGATGATCTCGGCAATGCCCGCCGCAGCGCACGCCGCGGTGCAAGTCGCGGCGAACCGCGAGTGACGAACCGCTTTAGATAGGCGGCGTTACGCCCTATCATCGTAGAGAGGCTAGCGAGGCTCCTGCCTTGCTCTTTGGCGAGCTCGGCAGTCGAACTCGCGGCGTTTGCATACTCATTGGGCGCATCCAAACAACGAATCAGGGTAGCGCCCGAGCTATACTGCTCCTTTTTTGTTCTCAACCTGCCTGCCATCGCCGGGCGGAACGAGGCACGGGATAGTTCGGAAAACCTCGTAACTCGGGGGGGGGCTTGAATGTCGCTAAAAGAACAGTGTGCCCGTCAACAACTATTGGAGATTTAGGTCATTCTTCTTGTCTTGTTAACCAAGGTTGAGCAGGGCCTATTGCACGCTTCTACCGTGGAAAATGCCCCCGGATGCAAACGATCCGGCCGCGCGACTTCATGACGCTCATCGCACTCCGCTCACGATGCACGATTGTCCCGAAACCACACAATGGTTGGGTGGTAGCCATTTTCAGGCAATTGCATAACTCTATGGCCCCCTTTACTTTTTTTCCAAGGAACACGTAAAAAGGGACCATCATGAAGCGTTTACTTCTTTCGACAATGGCATTCGTATCTGCATTTGCGATGGCCCCAGCGGCTCACGCAGTTAACTTCACTCCGAACGACCCGGAGTTCACCGTCAGCGGCGATATAAAGAATGGTACCGTTTCGGCAGATTTCGGCCGGGCGGGCATTAAGCGTGGTGCATTCACGGATACTTTCAATTTCATCATCGATCAGGCCGGTCTGGCTAGCGGTACGCTCAGCACGAGCACGACGCGGTTCTTCAGCCCGACCGATCTTGATATCCTGTCGGTGTTCATCAATGGTTTCGCAGCATCGAAGACTGTTGTCGGCAAGGCCGAGTTTTTCGAGATCAACAACGTGGCGATCGCAAAAGGTGCGACGAACCAGATCGTCGTGAACGGCCTCTCGCGTGGTAACGGTTCCTATGCCGGCACCGCGACCTTTGAGCCGACGGCAGCAGTTCCCGAGGCCGGTACCTGGGCAATCATGCTGTTCGGTATCGGCGGTATCGGCTCATCGATGCGCGTTCGTCGTCGCCAGGCGAAGATCGCATTCGCCTAAGCACATTTCACAGCCGGTCCCAGTGTCCGGCCGTGTGAAGGCAGCCGTCAACCTTTCGAGGTTGGCGGCTGTTTTCATTTGAATCCAGCGCGATTGCGGCTGCGGAGGGATTGATGCGGCGCGACGACCGCCGTTGACCGACACCGAAGCGTACGGTCAGGCGCGAACTGGTCGAAGCCGACTTCCTTATGCCGTCCACAGCCACGGATCAGATCCGTGGTCCGGATACCCAGGGGCGGCATGGGTCGGGTTTAAGTGGTCAAACGTCGACGGAGTGACAATGCAGAAAATCCAATAAGAGCCGCGCTCATTGAGACCGTCAACGGTCGCGTAGACACACCAGCGGTCCGCCTAACCCTGCGCTGTCTCTGACATCACTGCCCCGAGCGCTGGCCCCTCGTGATCTTTTGGGAGGCCGCGCCGCAGGATAGCGAAATCGGTCGGTGCCAGAGCGTGACGGCCCCATTCAACAGCATTGTGCGGCAGCTGCGTCGATCCGGCGCATATACCGTAGTCGGCAATGCGCGGGCAGCATTGGCATCAAGAATTTTCAGTTAATCCACTTTAACCGCGTGGATTTGCAATTACTAAACAAATTCAATGCATAAATCCCCTTGTCGAAAGACAAGCACTTTCAAATTTGGGGGTTCAAATGCGCTACTGGCCAATCGGCAAGCCCATTCGGGGTTAACTTTGCCATCAGCTTGGGGGTCACTATTGGCAACATTGCCGCATACTGCAGGATGCAAAGCAATGCATTACTATGCCAATGATGACCCTTACAACGGCTGAAGTTAAAAATGCCCGGCTTTCCGAGCCGGGCATTTTTTGTGTTCACGACCGCGTCATATCCTTTGCCGGAATCTCATCGGTGCATGTGCGAAAAAGCAAGGCCAAGGGGTTTCACTGCTTTTTGCATAGCTGTGTTCGCAGTCTTAAACCGCCCGCCTATCAGATAGCCAATTAAAGGCCTGCGTTACGCCGAACTTCTGCGACGGCCCTTCGTTGATCGCATCGACTTTCCGAACGAGGACACGAGCAAGAGCAACCGGCGCATGCTGTGCGCGCCTGGCGTAGCGATCGAGCTGCGCTTCGAGCCGAGCAACCCGTTCGACAATAACGCGGTCGCCATCTTCAGCGAGCGCGGCACGCAGCTGGGCTACGTCAGCGCCGAGCGGGCGTCGTTGATCGGCAAGCGGATAGCGGAAGGCGAGGCGATCGCCGTCTTTCAGACGATGCACGGAAGCAGGGTGCTTACCCTGCCCGACCCGGTCCCCGATGCTCCAAAGCGCCCACCTCCCCGCCAGGCTCGGTCGGCGCAGCAACCGGTCCACGATCCCCACGCCTTTTAACCTGACAAGGAAGACGCCGAACTCGGCGCGTAACATCGGGCTTGCGGCCCGGTCTGACCAATATGAAGCTTAGCAAGGTCGTTCCGTACTATGATCGACTGCCAGGGCAAACGCTGGGGCTGACGAACGCAATACGATCGCTAAGGCGCGCGAAGATAGATTTGGGAAACGAGACGCCTTCACAGCAATGCGTGCCGCACTGCTCGAGATGGTGCCTGAATCGCACTCTGGTTACCGAACTTCCGATCCAGCTGAACTGTCCGCAGACACTGCAAACACGTTCCACCCTGGCAAGATAGCGCCATTGGCCGCGCAAGAGCGGTATGCGCCATTCTCGGCATGGTGAAGTGCATCGGCTAAGAAAGAGGCCACAAGCGGATTGTTAGTTACGTCGGCGACGTGAAGCGCCCAAGCGATCGCGGAACGCAAGATTTCTGCGTCGTGTCCAAAGGGCGTGTTCATGGCGCGGTTTGTTACAAAGCGAATGCTTGGGAGCCAAGCTCGCGTTCGGCATACAAGGTTAAGATTAACCTAGGTTACTTTCCATCAAAACCCAAGCCAGCCTGACTGAACCCGCTGCCAACTATACTTGTGAGCAAGGATCTGAATGGGGCACCTGACCGATCGCGTCACGCTGTTGCCGGCGTGCCGAGGTGCACCCGGCGAGCAGCTGATCGGATAGGACTGATGCCGCTTCGATGTCGAGCGTGACAGCAACGCCCGGCCCATCAATCAGCACCCTCCCCTCGTTTGCTGAGACGTTCACAATGTCCGGACGCAAGGTACGCAGCATGCCAATTCTCCCGTAGAACAATCAGCGACCAGTGGCGGCACATCGTTCCGGGTATTGATCCACGGCAGGACGATACTCAGTGACCGAGATCGCTCGCCTCGTGTTGAGGGAGGCGGTGAGTTTGGAGCGGAGCAGCGCGCTAGTTAGGTCAGAAAACGTCAGTCCCAGTGACGCTCTTGCATACGAAGGTCGATCGTATACTTTCGGTCGAATTGCAGGAGTCGAACGATGAAATATCGCGTTGCAGTTGCGCTGATCCTCACTCCCATTGGCGTAGAGGCGCAAACGTCAGAAGCCCCTGCCAAGGCCGTAGAGGCGCAAGCCAAAGAGAAGAAGATCTGCCGGTCAATGACGCCGACGGGCTCCTTCATGGCCACGCGCGTCTGCAATTCGGCTGCAGCGTGGCGCAAATTTGATGGGATTACTGCTGACGGCGCGCAGCAGACCCGGGATGTGTATCGAATGACCACGACCGGCGTTCCGCACTGAGTTAGATGCAGCGGCGATCTCCTGCAATGCCCGCCGCCTGGCAGTGGAATCGGATGCCGCAATCTGATTGAGCGCCGAAAGAAGCCGCTCATTGCGCGCGCACAACGCCGCTTTCGTCATGCTGGCACGAAGCGGCGGCTTCCCGACAGTTCGGCCGCGCACAACCATGTCAGTCATGTTTTCCTCGTGGGTTCCCGCCACCAAATGCGCAGGGTTGCAGCAGATCGCGCGGTCGCAGGTGTGACGGATGACGCGTTCGCCTGGGTCTTCGCCGTTAACTATTGCCGACGCCACCCGGTTTGATCGGCGGATCCTGCCGCCTCCCACCGTCGTCTGACCGTACAGCCCTTTACCGCCGCGGCATGCTGTCCAATCCCAACACTCGCCTTCACCGCGGCGGGCGACGTTAGACCAGAACCGGGCAATGATAGCCGGCCCCCGGATTGGATCCGCGAGGTAAGGCCATATAGGCTTGATCCCGAACCGGGGCTTAAACGGCGCCGTCGCGGCTATCTCGACGCTCATGAAATACACCCCACTGCACGTGGGGGTTTCTTGGGGGTATAATGCCCGCCGCCACGGGCTTTGTAAGGGCGTCAGTTCGATAGTTGCCGGGCCCACCAATTTCCAAAATCACAGCCTCCATATCGCCGCAATAAGTCGCAGCAATGCGCCACATCTCCGCGTTTTTCTTGTCAGGCGTTTCATAACTATTCGTCGCAGATCAGGCATTCCGGGGGCGGCTCAGGGGGTATTTCGGATTACCCTCGCCTACTATCCCCGCAGAGCCATCCGAGCATGCAGCTGGCGATTTCCAAACCTTCCGGCCACAGCCGCACCTGATGCGCGACAACGCCTTGTCTCGCGCGAGCTGACAGGATCCGTAGGCTCTCCCGGTGACCAAGGATCGCGCGCGCCCAGTGCCCGCTCGTCGGCGTTGAGGACGATCGCGCGGTGGCGGCGTTCCTCCGCTGGCAGGCGTCGCGGCGGACCGCGCGTGACGGACTGGTTCAGCTAGGCGGCGTTTCGCCCTATCATCGTAGGGAGGCTAGCGAGGCTCCTGCCTGCTCTTTCGCGTGCTCGGGCAGTCGATCTTGTGGGGATTACATTCTTATTGAACGCATCCGGGCAGCGAATCAGGATCGCACCTGAACTCCGTAGTTCCGTTTTTGTTCTCAATCAGTTTGCAACTACCCGCCATCTGCGAGCGCAGAAAGATTAGGACAATCAAGCAGCTCGGGGGGCCTGGACGTCACCCGGTGGCCAGCGTAGCCCATCATCAAATAAATCACGGTTGGGTCACTCTTCATGTCTTGTTAACCATAAGGAAACAGGACTTATTGCGCGCTTCGACGGTGCGAAACGCGCCGCGGAGCAGAGGGTGTTTCAATGGTAATGATCCTGGTGGGCTGGGCCGGCTCTTCCGTCGCAGCGTTTCTCGTTCTCGGGTACGCCGCTCACAAGCTCAAACACGTATGAAGCGGGGACCGGGCTAGGATCCACACGCGTTCTATCCAGACGAGGACGGGCTCGACCGGGGAGCCGACCGCGCGCGTCGAGCGACTGACGACGGCCCGACCTGCACCTACCGAGCAGTTGATCGGAAGAAACGGACGCCGCCTCTATGCCGCGCGTGGCGGCCCAGCAGGGCCCGTCGATCGGCACCTTCCCCTCCTTCGCCGAAACGTTCAGAGCTTCAGACTGCAACTTCGACTGCATGGCCAAACGCGATGCGATTTCTGGTCATCGATCACGATCATGCGTGTCCGATGGCGCTTCTCATCCGTAGATCATGAGGCGCGGCGACCGCCTGTTGCGACACCGCATCCGTCACGATCGGGCCGGAGAACTTCCGTCGGGAAGTGGAGCACCTGCACCTTTCCCGATCGGTAGGGGAACCTGGACCACTTCCGCGGCTTGCTCAGGGAAATTCGCATCAAATTCGACGAATCCAAGGATATGCGGAGGTCTCCTATAATCCAATTGGAGTAGTGCGTCTTAAGCCATTAGGATTATCGTCGAGAATTCCGGAGTATGATAAGGAAAGAATGGCGACGCTGGTTGCCGACTTTCGAGGATAGTCCCATGATAAACAAGGCAATCATAGTCGGAATGCTTGGATTGACGGCAATTTGTGCGACACCCGCTGCAGCTGTATCAATCATGGATCCGACCGACGACTTCATTCCGTCATATACTGCGGGTCCGCGTTTTGCAGATCTCGACGTCACAGGCCTCTCGGTCAATTACGACAGTATGTCGCAATTCTTCACGCTAGGCGCCACTTTCGCCGGGGATATCGATCCGCAGACGGCGGGTCTGTACATTTTCGGCGTCAACACCGGTACAGGCATCGCCAGGCCTTTTGCCTCGATCGGTCAACCCGATGTGATCTTCAATCAGGCCATCGTGATACAGAAGAACGGCACCGGATCGGTCGGTCCAAACGCCTTGGACCCAACTGGTATTTCCATCGCTGGAAACATGCTGACAGCGCGGGTTCCGCTCGCCTTGCTGCCGAGCACGGGCTTTGGGCCAACGCAATATGGGTTTAATCTCTGGCCCCGAAACGGTGTGGGTAACGTCAACCAGATTACAGATTTTGCACCTGAGAATGCGACCGTTTCGATCGGCGCGGTTCCAGAGCCGGCAACGTGGCTCATGATGCTCGTCGGCTTCGGGGGAGTTGGCTTCAGCCTCCGCCGGCGCATCGGGAAAGTCGTCACAGGTACTGTTTACGCCTGATCTCGATGGCAATTCATCCCAGATAGAGCCGCCGCCCTTCAATGGTCGGCGGCTTTTCGGTCCAGCGTCATCTGCGTCTGATTTCTGACCCCAGAATGAGGGCGTCGAGGATCCTGCAGCTTGCTGAACTATGTAATCGCCGAAGGGGTGCCTAGTGCGACAATATGCTCGACGGCGTCCTCGGTAATTTCCTGGGCACCCTCCAGCCCGAATTCGCCGAGATAGGACCAGGCGACCCACCCGACATATCTCGGCAGGCCCGGAATGGCGAGGCCGACGGATCGGCCGATCGTCACGCCATAATCCGCTTTCACCCGAAAACCACGCGTGGAGACGCCCGTCACGGTCGCGGGTATCATTTCGCCCAGAGGGGTGATCAGAAGCGCCCCCAGGTTGACGAGATGCCGGGATGCGCAACGACGTTCGATCAGCGCCGGAGAGATATCGCTCGCGATTTTGCGATACATATTCATCTTGAGGCTCGTCCGGGCAGTCTGCGTCGTTGCGGACACGTGGCCATCACGGTCGCTGGCTTTGCATCGAAGACTGGACTTCCTTATCGCCTTCGCGATCGACGTCGGCCTGCTTGCTTATGGCGTGGACAATCGCCTCTGCTTCTTTCTTCAACGCGATGATCCGCGCCCTGTCGTCGTCCGTGATGAAGTCACGGGGTTTTTCATCGAAGACGCACAGCGCCCCGAGTACGGTGCCGTCTTCGTCGCGTAGCGGCGCACCAATATAGAATTGAATGCCCTCGATCGTGTCGACGAAGGGGTTGCCGGCGAAACGCTCGTCTGCGCCGGCGTCCGGAACGATCGTCAGTTCGTCGGGGGATAGAATGGCATGCGCACAGAAGGACGTAGACCTCTTATAGATGCCGGCCTCGAAACCCGCTGCGGACAATACGTAAGTCGAGTCCTGATAGACGATGGTGATGGCGGCGGACTTTGCTTTCAGGGTATCGCGGACAGCATCCAAGATCGGCCGGAATCTGCCGACATGCGGACTTGCGATGAGATTGCTTGTCGCAATGGCCCTTTCGCGCTCGCGTTCATTTTCCGGCTTATCCGCCATGATGTAGAACGAGATCGACATATCATATCCTAGCCCTATGTGCCCAATCGAGCAGATAGGGAGCCTAAGCATCCGTTTGCCCGGCCTGTGACGATATAAAGCAATAGCTAACAAAGGGTTGGCATCACCGCCCGCCCTATCGAACGGCACCCTCCCCTTGTCTCCCCCGCAGTTTCAGCGGGCGATCCAGGCGGTGATTCCGGCGAGGCTGCGGAAGTCGTCGACTGCGCGGACGTCGAGCGTGGGATAGGCGGCGCGGACCATGTCGGCGAGCGCGGTGCCGGGGCCGAGTTCGAGCAGACGGTCGACGCCGCGTTCGACGAGTGCCTCGAGCGTGGCGGCCCAGTCGATCGTCGTGTCGATCTGGGCCGCAAGTCCTGCGATGCCGGCGGCGCCGCGGACGATCGTGGCATCGGTTGCGCCGATCAGCGTCCGACCCCGGATTGGCCGTGCGGGCTGGGCTTCGAGCAGCGCGGCGTGGAACGGCGCGACGGCGGCGGACAGGCGGCGGGTGTGCGACGCGACGCGGACCGCGATCGGGCGAGCGGACGCTGCGCCCTGTGCCAACGCCGCGTCGCAACAGGCGGCGACCTGCGCGCGGGTGCCGCCGATCACGAACAGCAAGCCGGGATTGACGATCGCGATGCCGCAGTCGAACCGTGCGACCAGCGCCTCGACCGCGTCGCGCGGCAGGCCGCGGACGAAGCC